>CAZMDX010000494.1:0-15612 GCA_964564805.1 uncultured Pseudoalteromonas sp.
TGTTTTTGTGATGTCAGTTCTGAAAACATCTCGAATAGCACCAGCTTGGCCTAATAATTGTTTGGCTAAAGGATAAAGCTGCTCACCAGCATGGGTTGCTTGAACGCCTCGTGCATGACGAATAAACAAGCTGGTTGATAAGCTGTGTTCTAGCTGTTTTAACGAGGCGGATATAGAAGGCTGAGCCACAAATTTCTTTTTTGAAGCAGCGCTTAAACTACCTGTTTCATAAGTAGTCACAAAATACTCTAATGCACGTAAATCCACATTGGGTACTCTTATATTGATATAGGCAAAAACTATAGCAAATAAAGATTATTAATATTATTCCTTTAACTAAATAATGCTTATGATTTGACCATTCTGATTTCAGGCCACACAAGAACTGGCTTATAGGCATTTTTTAGTGGCAGATTTAAGGCATAACAGCATGATGCAAGATCGTAATATTAAAGTTAAACAACAGATTATTCAGGCGATACAGTCTACTTCTTTGCCTGTTGTAAATTCTTCATTCACACCTGCTGAGGTAGGCTTGTCAGATACCCAACTGATAGACCTTTTTAAATCACAAGTTATGAGTCGCCATCTAGACTTTCAGTCACGAGTGATGCAAAAACAAGGTCAAAGTTTTTATACCATAGGCAGTGCAGGCCATGAAGGTAATGCTGCTTGTGCACTGGCTTTTAGACCTAACGACATGGCTTTTTTACATTACAGAAGTGCTGCATTTGTTATTCAGAGATCAAAACAAGTACCTGATCAAACCATTTTGTACGATATGCTGTTGAGTTTTGCTGCGTCCTCTGATGATCCTATTTCTGGTGGTAGACATAAAGTACTGGGCAGTAAAAGTTTATTTATCCCTCCTCAAACCAGTACCATTGCTTCTCATTTACCTAAAGCCGTTGGAACTGCCTTTAGCATTAGTCTATCGCGCAAAGTAGCAGTTGATAACATTTTAGAAAAAGACGGGGTCGTGATGTGTAATTTTGGTGATGCCTCGTCAAATCACTCCACAGCTCAAGGTGCTATTAACGCTGCGGCTTGGGCTGCGTTTCAGTCTGTGCCTATGCCAATTGTGTTTATATGTGAAGATAATGGCATCGGTATCTCTACCGCGACACCTAAAGGTTGGGTGCAGGCTAACTTTCAGCATAGAGCTGGACTGCATTACATTCAATGTGATGGGTTAGATTTACTCGACACCTATCATAAAACCCAACAAGCCGTAGAGATTGCCCGAAAACAACGCAAGCCGGTGTTTTTACATATGAGAACCGTACGCTTACTGGGCCATGCTGGCTCTGATTCAGAATTTACTTACCGTAGTAATGAATATATTGAAGATACTGAAGCCCATGATCCCTTACTGTTTAGTGCCGCTTTGTTGATAAAACACGCCTGTCTCGATGGCCAGCAAATTATCGATTTGTACAAAGATATAGAAGAGTCGGTTGCAGCGATTAGCCAAGAAGTGATGACTAAACCTAAGCTAACCTGTGTTGAGAAAATCAAATACAGTATTATCCCGCCTAAGCTAAATAAGGTGCATCTGAGTAAAGTATCTAAGGACACACGCGACCAGTTGTTCAGCCATGAAAAACATAACCTAGCCAAGAAACAACACCTCGCAAAATTATTGAACTGGACCATGTTTGATTTAATGGCCGGGCAGCAAAATATTGTGATGTGTGGTGAAGATATTGGTAAAAAAGGTGGTGTCTACAACGTTACCAGTAAATTGGCAGACAAGTTTGGGCCACAAAGAATTATTAATACTTTACTGGATGAACAGTCAATTTTAGGTATGGCAATAGGCTTAGCACACAATGGTTTTTTACCTATACCAGAAATTCAGTTTTTAGCTTACGTACACAATGCTGAAGATCAAATAAGAGGTGAAGCGGCTACTTTGTCATTCTTTTCTAATGGGCAGTTCACAAACCCAATGGTCATCAGGATCGCAGGTTTAGCTTACCAACGTGGTTTTGGTGGGCATTTTCACAACGACAACTCTTTTGCGGTATTTCGTGACATTCCAGGGTTAATCATTGCCTGTCCTTCAAACGGTGCTGATGCAGTCGAAATGCTCAGAGAATCAGTCAGGTTGGCCCAAGAAGAGCAACGAGTTGTTATTTTTATTGAGCCTATAGCGTTGTATATGAAAAAAGATTTACATCAAGAAGGTGATTCACTTTGGACATATGATTATATTCAACCTAGTGATGCACAACCTATTAAAACGGGTCAACTAGGGTGTTTTGGCAAGGGTAAGGATGTGTGTATTGTTAGTTATGGTAACGGTTATTATTTGAGTCGCCAAGCTGAAAAAATGCTCTCTGAATTAGGCATTCATTGTACCGTGATTGATTTACGCTGGCTTGCACCTCTGAATGAATCGGCCATCATTGCGGCTATTGGCGATATAAAAAATGTGCTGATAGTAGATGAATGTCGCCAAACGGGCTCAATTAGTGAAGCCCTAATCACTTTATTGGTTGAACACGATGTTGATTATTCAAGCCGAAAAGTTGAACGGCTTACTGCCCATGATAGCTTCATACCACTTGGAGCAGCGAGTTATGAAGTATTACCTTCTTGCGAACTTATTGTTTCACAAGCTAAACATATGTTCGGTAAAAACATCCAATAACCCACTACCTTACCAAGTTGGCTAAAAGGTTGCCAAAAGGTGGCTAAGAAGTGACCTGCAGTGGCAAAAAGTAGTTAGGAGATGGCTAGGGGTAACTAAAGGGCGGCTAGGAGGCGGTTAAAGTAATTTAAAGTGGACAAACAACATATACCAGAATGTTACCTGCTGTTTGCCCATATTTAAATTCTACTCAGATCTGTTTGGTCGCAATGACTTCATATCCCGAAAATAACGTCTAAAATATCGCTTTATGTCTTCTAAAATCAAATAGTTTAATGGTACTAAAAACAAAGTAATTAACGTGGCAAACAAAATACCAAACCCTAAACTGATGGCCATAGGGATCAAAAACTGAGCTTGAGTGGACTTTTCAAATAACAAAGGCATTAAACCTGCAAAGGTCGTTAAAGAGGTCAGTAACACCGGTCTGAATCGTCGCCCCCCCGATTCAAATACTGCTTGTTTGATATTCATGCCCTCTTTTCGCTTTCGGTTAGTGTAGTCCACCAATACAAGAGAATCATTCACCACCACACCCGACAACGCTAACATGCCCATAAAGCTCAGCAAGGTTAAATCTACTCCCATGATCCAGTGGCCTATCACCGCACCTACTAAGCCAAAAGGTATGACTGACATAACAATCAAGGGCTGTGAATAAGACTTAAAAGGTATTGCCAATAATATATAAATCAAAAAGGCAAGTGCAGTGCCACCCAGTATCAACCCTTGCTTCGAGTCTTTTTGGTCTCTGGCTTCTCCCGCCATCTCAAAGCTAGTACCAGGATAACCAACAATCTGTTGCTCCAACCAACTGCGCACTTCATCTTGCACCAGTGTGAGGTCACCGTTTTGTTTGTCAAAATCAGCAGTAACTGAAACAGTACGTTGTCTGTCGACACGCAAAATTGTATTCGGACTTAAACCTGGAGAGACATTCGCAACTTGCCACAATGGAACTTCTTGATTGGGACCAACACGGATCATCATCTGCTCAAGTGTTTCAATCGATTGACGGGCTTCAAGCGGGTAGCGCACCATCACCCGCACTTCTTCCCGGCCTCGCTGCACACGTTGCACTTCGAATCCAAATACAGCTTGCCTTACTTGTCTAGCCACTTGACTTAAATCCAAGCCTAACAATCGTGCTTCTGGTTTGAGTTCAAGTTGCAACTCTTCTTTACCATCTGATAAGGAGTCTTCTATATCCGATACGGCCGCATAGTTGGCTAACTGGGCTTTTAATCCGTCAGCTAATACAGCCAGTGAGTCCGTATCTCGACCTTTGAGTTCAATATTAAGTGGTGCACCACCCCAACCACCAATCTCAGCACGATAATTAAGCTGTTCTGCACCGGCTACTTGACCGACTAGCTGTCGCCATTCTTTGACAATGTCACCCGTTGTTACTTTTGAATTGCGCTTTTCGGGGGGAACCGTATCTATTCTCACTCTACCTGTTGTTGAGTTGCGTCCGCCACTAATAGAGTAAATGTTACGAATAACCGACTCATTTGTTTCAGGATCAATATACTTTTCACGCAATGTTTTAGCATGTTCAGTCATCGCGCTAATAATTTTATCAGTACTTTCAAAAGCTGTACCAGCAGGCATAACCAATGTGGCGGTTGCCACTTCGCTTTGGACTCGCGGAAAAAAAATAAACTTGGTGTTTCCGCTGGCAATGCTACCAATTATCAGGACTAAACAGGCCAACATAGCTGTCCATGTGGCATATCGCCATCGCATGGCTTGCGCTAGCATAGGCTGGTAAAAACGCTTAATAAAAATTTCTAATGAACGAGCAATAGCTTGCTGGACTTTAGAAAAACGAGATGACTTGCCAGGAACACGAGGTTTGATGTGTTTAAGGTGTGCTGGCAATATTAATTTTGACTCAATCAGAGAAAATAACAGTACCGGAATAATGACTAAAGGTATGGCTGCGTACCAACTACCTCGGCCAGTTTGTAAAGCTAGTGGTAAAAAAGCAGCAGCAGTAGTCAATATACCAAAAGTAACGGGAATAGCGACTTCTTGAGTACCTTTAATAGCAGCCTGAAGTGGGTCTTCACCGCGTTCTAAATGCGAGTACACATTCTCACCCGTAACAATGGCGTCGTCGACTACGATACCCAACACTAATATAAATGCAAAAAGACTCATCAAATTTAGACTAACGTCAAATAAGGGCATAAATAGAAAAGCCCCCATAAAACTCATGGGAATGCCAAGGCATACCCAAAAAGCGACTGAGGGCCTTAAAAATAAAGCCAATAATGCAATTACTAGAAGGGCGCCTTGCCATGCACTGGTGCTTAAAGTCTGCAGGCGAGCTCTGATTGGCTCACTTCCATCACGCCAATAATCCATACTAAGCCCCTGAGGCAATAGCGCTTGTTGTTCTAGTATAAAATCTTTGACAGCTTGAGTGACTTCAATAATGCTTTCATCACCGGTACGGAAAATTTCAACTTCAATTGCAGACACACCGTTAAAACGAGTGCGCAAAGGGGTTTCTTCAAAGCCATCTTTAATTATGGCAATATCATTGAGTTTTATCATAGTGCCATCTTGCGTCGTAATAATGGGGATATCAGCAAATTCGCTGGCGCGATATGCTTGGCCTCGACTACGAATAAATATATCACCGCCTTGTGTCTTGAGGTTTCCTGCCGATACGTCCCGAGAATTTTGACGTATTACAGTAGCAACCTCTTCTAGCGTCAGGTCAAATTTACGCAAGGACAATGGTGGGATCTCAATCGAAATTTCAAAAGGCAAAGTGTTGCCTACTTCTGCTTGGGATATGGCATCTAAATTAGCAACCTCATCACGAATATCTTCTGCTAATCTTCGAAGTGTTATCGCATCATAATCGCCATAAAGTACGATGCCAATTGCATCTCTTCGTCGCTGAGGAACTTGGATGAGTAGATTTTCAGCATCGACTGGGAAGTTGTTTATGCCGTCCACTCTGATTTTTACTTCATCAAGAATTTCACGGACATCATAACCTTCCTCCACTTCTATGGTGATTGATGCACTTCCTTCTCGACTTTTAGATGTGATCTGCCGAATGCCTTCAAGATCTTGAATTGCTTCTTCAACTTTTATAGTGATGCCTTCTTCCAATTCCTGAGGTGAGGAACCAGATAAAGTCATTGATACTTGCACTTGTCGTTGCTCGAATTCAGGAAAAAGGTCAACGGGTATTTGGGTAGACACCACGTACAAACCTGACAACATTATTACAACCAAGAGTAAATTTGCTGCTACATCATTTTTTGCAAACCAAGCAATCATTATTATTTACTCCTAATTCACGGACGCTGAAGAACGTTTCGAATTGCCTTCAGACGATTTTCCTTGCTGATTTTGTGCCTCTACAAATTCACTTTTACTACCCGGTTGCTTGTCAAATCCCTCACTGAGTGACTGAACTTTGGTTCCTTCAGGAAGGTTCGCGGTAGGTGTAAGAATTAGACGGTCAGTAGCACGTAAACGGCTTAAACTAGGATCAACATTGGTTGTTTGTGATGAAAGAGACCCGTCATCAGCCAACGCAGAGACAACGACTGACTTAGCATCGGTCCACAGTGGTGTCACTTTCCGCTTTTTTAATAAGCCTTCATCAGCCACGCTCACGACAAAATTTTGCGAAACGGCTCTTCTGGGGATAACGTAAACATTTTTTAATAAACGGCCTTCTATTTTAGCGCTTAGAAACTGTCCTATACGGATTGCTGGGCGTTGCTCATTTTGAATAAAGGGATCATTAATTTGAGCCACCACATACAGCATGCGAGTTGCCGGATCAAACGCCCCTTCGCTTCTTACAATTTCACCTTGCCATTGATAAGTACGCGACCCAAATTCAGCGCTTAATAGCACTTTTGGGCGCACTTGCGTTGCGCTGTTATCCTCGGGGATTATCAAGTGTTGAAGATCTGAAATTTTCACTGGTAAACGGACTTCAACAACGTCAGTACTATAAATATCAGCTATTGTTTGAGTGGGGTTGACTACTTGGCCAATGTCAACCATCTGCTGAAGCACTTTACCATCAAAAGGAGCGCTAATTTGTGTACGCTCGAGGTCTAGCCTAGCGTTTGTAAGGCGAGCTTTAGACGCTTGCAAGGCAGCTTTTGCTGCTGCGACTTGTGGTTTACGTAACGCCAAGAGTTGTGCCGCATCATTATTAGGACGTTCGTTCCACTCTTGAGCCGCTAAGTCTGCCTGTGCGACTTCTTGTAAATAACGCACTTGTGCATCTGCGACTACCGAGGCAGCAATATCAACGGCGACTCGAAAGTTTCGATCATCTAAATAAACCAACACATCGCCTTGAGAAAACGACCCGCCCGAGCGTATATTCGGAGATACCCTTATAACTTTTCCACTCACCTCTGCTGCCAGTTGAGTTCTGGTCAGCGACTCAGCCGTTCCATATGAATCGATCCATGCGGCAAAATTTTGTTGCTGCAAGGACGCAATTTCAACCACCACGTTGGGTGCTTCACCACCGCCCCATTTTCGTGTTTGAGGTTTATTGCTAAACAATGAAGAAAGTACACCTACTGTTATGGAAATAATGATCATAGTGACAACAATGTGTGCAACCCAGTGCACTTTCTTATTATATATATTGGAATCGTCCTGCTGATCCATCTTGTTCTCCGTCTGTCGCCATTAGTAGATTTATGAAAAAGTAAAAGCTTGATGAAAAGTGAAATAAGCCAAGCATTGGCTATTTTTAACAATCATTATCTTATCTTATTTTATAATGACCATTAAGAAATTATAATTAGGCATATCGCAACTAACTGCTACGTGATTAGAGTGTTTTTAGACTATTTATTTTAAAACGTCGTCAATTTTTATGATGCTAATAGGTCTGATCTTACACGTAAAGCCTATGAGACCTGAAAATGTTCATTTTGTTGACCATTAAATATGACCAACATCAGTCTTAATGCAGCATCGCACTTCATTGACTTTTAAATTAAACATCCGCAAAATTGTTGCATAGATTGCTCAGGTGCTCTTTTCAACCCAAGATTTATGGTTTGAAAAACTAGAGATAATCGGGAAGTTAGTGCGACACACAAGTGGTTAAATCTAACGCTGCCCCCGCAACGGTGATACTGAATATCAGTTAAGCCCGGAGACCGGCCTGTCAATATGTTACAAATTATAGTGCGGTGGGCGCTAGGAATTGTACTGAAGCCTCGATACTTAAAATTACGTTTATTTAGGTAGTGTTTCGTCGTTCCTAATGTCCTCGCTCCAGAGGTCGACATGTTTCAAGCAAAGTACTTTACCTTTTTATTCACGTGTTTTTTTTCCCTTAGTTGCTTAGAAGCTAGCGAGCACCCGGAAGAAAAGGTTGAGGTGTTGACTATTTATGACAATACAGCTCTTTTTTCAAGTCATTACCAGATCTTGACCCGTGAGGATTTCATTAACACCTCACAAACTCTGTCTGACATATTACAGGCTGTTAATGGCTTGCAGATCCGTCAAATTGGTGGGTTAGGTAATCCTGTCTCAGTTTCTATTCGTGGTTCAAGTAGTAAACAAGTACAACTATATATCGATGGTCAACTGGTCAACGACAGTCAATTTGGTGGTTTTGATCTAAATCAAATACCCACGGAACAGATCCAGAGCGTTGAAATCAGTAAAAGCCAAGCGATAGGAAGTGGTTCTACTCCCATCGGGGGGGTGATTAGAATTAATACTTATAACCCTAATCAGGACAAATTAAAGCTCAGTTTTGGACTGGGTTCATTCAATCACAAAGAATTAAATATTCTGTATAACAAAGCGTTTAATACCAACAGTTTAGCTTTAGGAGGGAGTTATCTCAAAACAGATAACAATTATAATTATCTCGTACCTCAACGTTTTACCAACAGCAATCAGTCCAGCACACAGCCTTTACTTAATAATCAATTTGAGAAAAAGAATGTCTATCTTAATAATCAAATGATATTCGGCATTCAAAAAATTCGGCTCACTATGCAATATAATGAGCAGAAAAAGGCACTACCAAACTACCAAAACAATACCCCAGAAAACACATCTAACCTTTCATCTGATACCTGGCGTTTAGGTTACAGACACAGTATTTATAGCAATATTAAATGGGTAGACAGCCTCGAATTTGAGGCTTATCAAGAAGACAAAACAGAACGTTTTTTAGATATACTGGCAGATGTTGAACGCTTGGATGCGCGTTACAACACCACAAAAACGCACGCTGACCTGACTTCATCTTTTGTCTTTGATAGTCAATACGGTGACTTAGTCATTAATCCTTTTATTGAGTTAAACAAACAACATTTTGACTCTCTTAGTGTCGATAACAATGGCCAAATAAATTGTAATGGGATCAGCAGCTGTGACGTAATTGCTAAGCAAACCCAGTTATTATTGGGAACTCGGTTCGAGTGGCAGCACAATAGCACGCCATTTTCTGCCTATTCGTTACTCACACAGTTAAATGAAAAAAATCAAAATATTGCAGTAAATCAAGCCGATGCAGAAACATTGAACAGCGAACAGGATCATCAAACTCAAGAATTAGGGTTGGTGTTTCATGGTGAACGCATAAAAACACAATTGATTGCCAGTAATGGTATTCGTACCCCTACCCTGTTTGAGCTTTTTGGCGATAGAGGGTTGTTCAAAGGCAGTGAAGAGTTATTGCCCGAGCAAGCAAAAACACTGAGCCTGGGTGTTGCCTATAACAACCAAATAGCGCAGATCAACTATTCATTCAACGCCTCCATTTATCACCAGCAATCAGATAATGCGATTGTCGCTATTTTTAACAGTAGTGGTGTTGGTGCCTATAAAAATGTAAGTAATGCGAAACTTAGCGGACTGGAGCTCGATACAAAAATTACACTCTCACCTGCTCTTAACCTTAATTTACAAGCTAGCATGATCGATAGCCAAACCAGTTCAGACATCAAATCTTTCAATGATAAAAAGTTACCAGGCATCTACCATCAACAATATAGTGTGACGGTCAATTATCAATTCAATACACAATGGAAAGTACACTTCAGAAGTGCGATAGATCAAGACCTATATTTTAATCAGGCCAATATTTTCACATCGACAAATGGACAAGCCGGTAAACCGGCGCAACGGCGACTAACAGACATTCAACTGGGCTATACCCTAGGCTTCTATAACTTCAACGTCAGTATGAAAAATGTGTTTGACCAGCAATACCAAGATTTAGCTAACCGTCCAGCACAAGGACGAAGTATACAATTTAAACTCTCAATACAAGGCATATAAATGTTAACACAATTCAAAAAATCAGTGCTTACACTGGGCTTGATCAGCACACTTTCTATTTTAGGCGGTTGTGGCGGCGACAATAATGAAACACCTCAGTTATCAGGCAATTTATCAGTGACCGTGGCTGAAAACACCACCACAGTCGGTCAATATACTGCAACAGATGACAGTGTTAATTTGGCATATAGCGTTACAGGTGCAGACCAACAACTGTTCGCAATTAACAACACAGGTGAATTAGAATTTATTACTGCACCAGATTTTGAAAGTGGTGGTACTGGTCCTTATAGCATCACAATCAATGTGACAGACATCCAGGGATTGACTGATTCAATTGATGTGACAGTTAATGTAGGTGATGAATTAGATACACCTTCTTTGGCCTTAGTTCAAACGCTAGCCGCTGACTATACAAGTTCACAGGTTGCCTATTTAGACTATGCGGCACAAACAGTTGCCGACGGTTTTTACGCCAAAACACAATCTGATTACTCTATTAATGTGTATCAAAATGACGTATATCATATTGGCCGTTTTTTTATCGATACGATCAGTAAATATAATGTGGATGATGCCACAACTGAAATCTGGTCTTATTCAACACAAGATAACGAAGATTCCACCACACGTAATCCTTATGCACTAGTGTCCCTTAGTCCACAAAAAGCGTATTTGATCCGTTATGGTTCAGACAAAATCTGGATTGTTAACCCTCAAGCTACAGACTTTAATAGTTTTAAAATTGGTGAGATTAACTTGGCCACCTACGTACCTGACAACAATACAGCTGGAACACCGAGTCCATCGGCGGCGGTAATCAATGATGGTAAGTTATTTGTTGTTATGCAGCGCTTAGATGATAATTTTGGTAGCTCTAACGCAGTTTATTTAGCTGTATTTGATACAGTTACCGACAGCGAAATTGAAACGGATGCAGATATTAGCGATAGCGTAATGGGTATTCCTTTGCTTGGTTTAAATCCCTTAGAACATAGCGTTAGATCATTTGAAGATAAGGTGTATATCACGTCTCGCAACTCATTCTCAGCTATAAGCGTTAACCAAAGTTTGATTGAAGAAGTGGATGCGAATGACTTCAGTTTAAGTACAGTATTGAGTGCAGCTGACATTAACAACAACAGCACAAAATATATCCAATCTACGGCCATCGTCTCTGCACAACAGGGATATTTTTATGCAAACGAAACATTTTTTGGCCCTTATCGTGAAGAATCTACACTGTATCAATTCAACCCAAGCACGGGTGAGATCAGTAATGAAACCGTACTTGATATACAAGCAAACAGCATCAGTTTTATTGACGTTGATGCTGCAGGTTTCTTATGGGTTAGTGTGGTAGAAAATGCAGCACCAGGCGTCGAAATTATTAATACTGAAACTAATTTGCCGTTAATCGAACGTTTAGAAACACAATTAAATCCTGGTGTTATTCGTTTTATCGAAGAATAAATACCTAGACTTTTAATCTATTCCATATGGCGAAGCCTCCTTTATTTTGTGGTTCAAGTACTCTAATACCTTAGAGAAAAAACACTTCACCACAAAAAGGAGGACAAGCTAACAAATCTGACTAATGGATAGAAAAAGAGCCTGTAACAGACTAGGCTCAAGCGTGCTTCTTATTTTGTTATACCTAAATACCTTGTAAAACTTATCAATTTTTGACCTGCGGCAAAATTTCAAATTTGTTTAAACACGGAGAAAATCAATAGCATTAAACATGCTTCACTCTTCATTTGTGTATTTGGCAACCGCCGGTTTCCTTCTTATTTGTGATCCAAAAGCTCTAACATTATTCTTTTACCTTCGCTGTTTACTACCCTTGCCTCAAGAGTGACTTTAACGATTCATTTACTACTGTTTTCGCGCAGCACCCGATATGACAGTAACTCAAACGCTTTGAATCCTGAGCTCTGTCAAGTAGTAAGGCTTTTTTCTAGTTATAACATTATCCATTATCGAAGTTGATTGGGAACCAAATAGCAGGCATAGTGCCCGCGCTATTCACCCCCTACTATTAGTGAGCTAATCTATGACGTCACACCATCCTCTCCCAATTTACCAAAATTTTGTGAATGGCCAATATCTTAGCAATCAAAGCGATGAAACATTTGATGTGATAAACCCTGCAACAGGCAAGGTGATTTATCAGGTTGAAGTGGCTGATGATTTTATTCAACAACGTGCTATCGACAGCGCACAACAGGGCTTTGCCATTTGGTCAAACATGACTGGCATAGAACGCAGCCGAATATTATTAAAAGCGGTAGCCTTATTAAGAGAAAAGAATGATGAGTTAGCTGCCATAGAAGTTGCTGACACGGGTAAACCATGGCAAGAAGCCAGTGTGGTAGATGTGGTTTCTGGAACGGATGCGATTGAATTCTTTGCAGGCCTTGCCCCGGCAATTGAAGGTAATCAACAACAAGTAGGTGACGATTTTTATTACACTCGACCTGAACCACTTGGCGTATGTGCTGGTATAGGTGCTTGGAATTACCCAATACAAATTGCTTGCTGGAAAGCGGCTCCTGCTCTTGCTTGTGGCAACGCGATGATTTTTAAACCTTCAGAAGAAACACCACTAGGTGCATTAAAGCTTGCTGAGATATTTATTCAAGCTGGAGTCCCTGAAGGCGTGTTTAACGTTATTCAAGGCGATGGCAAAGTGGGCTCTTGGCTCAGTCATCATCCAGATATTGCTAAAGTCTCTTTTACAGGTGAAGTCGGCACAGGTAAAAAAGTAATGACAGGAGCAGCAACGTCGCTCAAAGAAGTGACCATGGAGCTTGGCGGTAAATCTCCATTAATTATCTTTAATGATGCAGATATCGATAATGCTGTATCTGCGGCAATGCTTGGCAATTTTTATACTCAAGGAGAAGTTTGTACCAATGCCACACGAGTATTTGTACAGAAAGAAATTTATCCTGAATTTATTGAGAAATTACATCACCGTGTTAAAGCCAACATAATAGCTGGTGACCCAATGCATCCTGATACCAACTTTGGCGCACTTATCTCTAAAAAACATCAAGAATTAGTGCTTAGCTATATTGAAATAGGTAAAGCAGAAGGAGCCACTTTGTTATGTGGGGGAGAAGCGTTACAACCTGAAAGCTCACCCGATGGCTACTTTGTTGCACCTACTGTGTTTACTGATTGTGAAGACAGCATGCGAATTTGTCGTGAAGAAATATTTGGACCTGTAATGGCGGTACTGACATTTGAAAATGAAGATGAAGTGATTGCACGTGCCAACAATACTCACTTAGGCTTAGCTGCAGGTATATTTACCCAAGACATTAACCGTGCGCATCGCGTAATCCATCAAATTCAAGCAGGCATATGCTGGATCAATAGTTATGGACTATCACCTGTTGAAATGCCTGTTGGCGGTTACAAACAATCAGGAATAGGCCGCGAAAATGGCTTAGCAACACTCAAGCAATATACTCAGTTAAAATCGGTATATGTGGGTTTACAACTTTTGGATAGTCCGTTTTAGAGGCCATTAATGAATATACAAGCAACATATGATTACATCGTTGTAGGCGCAGGCTCTGCAGGCTGTGTACTAGCTAATCGTTTAACCGAAGACCCAAACAGCAGTGTGCTGTTGATAGAAACGGGTGGCAGTGATAAAAGCATTTTCATTCAAATGCCCACTGCTTTATCTATTCCAATGAATACTAAAAAATATGCTTGGCAGTTTGAAAGCCAGCCTGAGCCTTATTTGAACGACCGCAAAATGCATTGCCCTCGTGGCAAAGTGCTCGGCGGTTCATCTTCAATCAATGGCATGGTATATGTCCGTGGACATGCAAAAGATTTTGATGAGTGGCAACAAAGCGGTGCTACTGATTGGGATTATTCCCATTGCTTACCCTATTTTAAAAAGGCGGAAAGTTGGGCGTTCAAAGCCGATGAATACCGTGCTAAGAAAGGACCACTTGGTGTCAACAATGGCAACCAGATGCAGAATCCTTTGTATCAAGCCTTTGTTGATGCAGGAACCGATGCAGGCTATTTAGCCACCGACGATTATAACGGTGAGCAGCAAGAAGGTTTTGGCCCGATGCATATGACAGTTAAAGATGGCCGCCGTGCATCAACAGCTAATGCTTATTTACGCCCAGCGATGCAGCGTCCCAACTTAACGGTTGTCACCCATGCTGTCGCGCATAAAGTACTGCTCAAAGACAAAACCGCCGTAGGGTTACGTTTTGCTCATAAAAATGATATTCATGAAGTTAAAGTTAATAAAGAGGTGATTCTAAGTGCTGGCTCTATTGGCTCTCCACACCTACTTCAACTTTCTGGCATTGGCTCTAAAGCAGTATTGGATAAAGCAGGTATCGAATGTCTGCATGAGTTAAATGGTGTAGGTGAAAACCTACAAGACCACCTAGAGTTCTATTTTCAATTTAAATGCACCCAACCTATCACTTTAAATGGTGAATTAGACTGGTGGAGTAAACTCAAAATTGGCGTGCGCTGGATTTTAAATAAAGACGGTTTAGGCTCAACAAATCATTTTGAATCATGCGGTTTCATTCGTTCAAAAGCAGGAATTGAATGGCCAGACTTGCAGTACCATTTCTTACCAGCAGCAATGCGTTATGATGGCAAAGAAGCCTTCGCTGGACATGGTTTTCAGGTTCATATCGGTCATAACAAACCGAAAAGCCGCGGTAGTGTTAAAATAGTATCTGATCAACCTGATGTAGCACCGCAGATTAGTTTCAACTATTTGCAACATCACGACGATATTCAAGGGTTTAGAGACTGTGTAAGATTGACCCGTGAAATTATCAATCAACCTGCTCTTGATGCTTATCGCGGAGAAGAAATCCAACCAGGTAAGCACGTTGAAAGTGATACAGAAATCGATAGTTTTGTCCGTGAATCAGTAGAAAGTGCCTATCACCCAAGTTGTTCATGTAAGATGGGTACAGATGAATTATCTGTGGTTGATCCCCAAACAAAAGTACACGGTATTCAAGGCCTACGTGTAGTGGACTCGTCTATATTCCCAACCATTCCCAATGGGAATCTAAACGGCCCAACTATCATGTTAGCGGAACGTGCTGCTGATTTGATTAAAGGACATCATTTACCGCCTGAGACAGTCAAGGTGACCGGAGATACGCAATGGCAAGTGCAACAACGAGCTAACAAACCTAAACGATAATAAGGGCTAAACTATCATATATTTTTCAGTTGTATTTTTGGTTTTACTGTCGGTTTTATTATGACTATTTGGCTATCAGCAGGCATTTTATTCACATTTTTTTGCATCGGCTGCATTTTGTTTAAATGGGGGAACATACGCTGTATTGGTGTCACCCCAGTGAGTACTTTTACATTTATCGCGATTTTATTTACATCTGGGTTAGATGTAGGGCTGATAATGTTTCCCTTAACTGAGTTTGCCGGCTACGCCGACATTGCCACTAATCCAGAGTATGCGTTTACCAATCCCTTAGCCATCGAATTTGGCTACTGGGCATTTTTGATTTGGGGTTTCTATTTTTTAACCTGCTTTTACTTTTGTATTCTTGAGCCTAAAGTGCAGTTTTTTTCTATCCCGATTATTAAATTTATCAATAACA
>CAZMDX010000495.1:0-11806 GCA_964564805.1 uncultured Pseudoalteromonas sp.
TTCTTAGTCACCCTCAACTGCGTTGGTATCTTTTCCTTCATCGCCTCAATATGGCTAATCACCCCAATCATCTTGCCCGACGCATTCAGATTATCCAGCGCGTCCAGTGCAATATCCAACGTCTCTGCATCCAAAGTGCCAAACCCTTCATCCAGAAATAGCGAATCAATACTTGTTTTATGACTCACTAAGTCAGACAAGGCCAAAGCCAACGCAAGACTCACCAAGAAACTTTCACCACCAGAAAGCGTTTTGGTATCACGCTCTACGTCACCTTGCCAGGTATCTAACACAGTCAGCGCTAGGCCTTGTTCTTCCTTTCTTTTAAGCAAATAACGACCGTGTATGCGGTCGAGTTGTTTGTTGGCAAGGTATACCAAGTTGTCTAGGGTTAGCCCTTGGGCAAAGCGGCGGAATTTGTCTCCGTTGGCAGATCCTATTAGGCCGTGTAGGTAACTTAGCTGATCATAATCTTGTCTTTGTTGTTCGATTTGAGCGAGTAATTCTTGCTGACGTGCCGTTTCTTTTTGGTCTGCTGTTAATTGACTGCTAATACCACCTCTTCGCTCTACAAGCAGATCTTTTTCATTTTGTAGATGTATCAGCAGTGCTTTCACGTCGTCTTGTGGTGTTTTTATCCATGATCCAGCTTCTTCAATACAATTAAGATCGTCGAGCTGGGCAGTGGATTGTTCTAACAAGGTATTGGCGCGTTGTAAATGTGATTCTAATGTTTGCTTCAAACTTATGAGTTGGCTTCGTTGCTCTTCGGGTAGCAGTGCCGATTCAAATTCTGCTTGGTTAACAAAAGGGCTGTTAGTTAATAACTCATGCCAGTTGTTGTTGTGCTCTTTTAAAGAAGCGTCAAGCTCAGTTTGCTGTTGCCCTTTTGCTTTGATGACTGCCAACAGGTCGTTATGTTGCTGGGCTATTTTTTGATGACTAATATTGGCTAATTGATGGGCTTGCTCGGCAGTATTTACCTTAACGTTTGCACTTTCTCTGGCATCTGCGACAGTTTGTTCACCAAACAACTGATGGCGCTGTTTAGTTACTTCATCACACTGCTGTTTTAGCTTAACTTCGTCTAACTGCATCGAAAACAGTTGTTCAACTAAGCTCAAAAACTGCTGCTCGACTGCTGCATTTTCGGCACTTTTACCTGCTAAATGTTGACTTAACTGCTCTTTTTCATGCATTTTATGTTGAAAACGCTGTGCATCTTGGTGTTTGCTTTGTAGCCATTTTTCCAGTTCATGATCTGGCGGTGCAACGTAGCCTAAGGCAACAATATTGGTGATTAAGGCAGTTCGGTTTTTATCTATCGACTCAATTAGCTTTGTGTATTCTTGGGTGGCTTTCTCGCTACTGTGTTGTAACGATTGCTGGCTTTGTTCAAGCAATTTAAGTTCGCTGCTGAGCTTGTCACTCTCGCGCTGTGAAATGTTTACTGCGTCTTTTTTTGTTTGGCGTTCTTTATCTAGCTTACTGATTAATTTTAATTGCTTTGATAGTTGTTCATGTTGGTTTTTCAGCCACTGTTCAAAGGCCTGTAAGTTCTGCTGGTCGTTGATGGCAAAGTCTAGTTGCAGTATTTCTACCCTGCCCTGCCATAGAGTTACTAGTTCAGTTTCGAGTGTGCTAAATTCAGCCAAATTTACTTGTAACTGTTTAATTCTGAGCTCTAGAGTGTCGCGTTTTTCACGAACGGCTTTTCCATCTTGCTCTAACTGGTTTAGTAGCGTTTCTGCTTGGTGTTTTCTGGCTACGGTATCGGGTATATCTATTGCTACCGCTGCTGATTTAGGATGTTCGGTCGCACCGCACAATGGGCATTCTTCATCTGCTTGAAGCAGCTGACGATATTGAGCCAGTTGTTCTTCTTGGCTGACCAGCTGTTGTAAATCTTTGTAATGTTGCTTTTGTTCTTGGTACTTTTGCAATAAGGCGCTGCGCTGCGTGTTGCATTGCTCTACTTGAATTTGACTACTGTGCAGCTCACTCTGGCTGTTTGTTTTATCTTTATCTAATTTCACATAATTGCGCTGTATATCCTGAGCACTATAAAACTCTGACCAGCGATTATTAATAGTAGCTAATTGGTTTTCAAGCGCCGTGGCGTCTGACTCAAAAGTTAACGTTTGATATTGCGACTCTTTATCTGCTAGCGCTACCTGTTGTTGCTTTAAGCGCTCAGATAGATTTTGCCACTGCTCTTGAAGCTGCTGCTTAAACTCGTTGTTTTCATTGAGTTGACTGGCGGTTTCTGTAGTTTGTTTTTGAAGTGTTTGCGCTGTTTGATTATCTCGTTCAATTTGTTCAAGCGACGCACTCCAACCGCTGAGCTGCGCGCCTACAGCACTGTCAGCCTGATTTAGGGTGAGGTAGTTTTGAGCCAAAGCATGCTGCTCGTTTAAGCCGTTTAACTCTGTGGTTAACATTTGTTGTTTGCTGACCGACGCTTGCTGTTGTTGCTGCAATTGGTTAATGAGCTGTTGTTTATCGCGATGCTTGTCAGTCAAGGCACTTATTTGACTGTCCAGCGGCATAACCTGCTCGGTGATCACCTGTTCCTGACTTTGCTGAGTTTGTTTACTGCTTTGTAATGATTGCTCTGCTAATAACAACTTATCGGCTGCGCTGGTTAACTCAATGCTTAAAGCTGATTTTATTTGCTGCTGGGCTGCCAATTGCTCATTAGTCTTAGTATGTTGCTGGGTTACCTCAACTAAACGCTGCCAATTGGGCCTTAGACGCTCAGCCGGTTCGCTTTTTTCAAGCAAACTTAGATCGACTTGTGCGTCAAAGATAGCTTGTTTGGCCTGAGTATTTAACACTATGGCATCTTGCTGGTTTTTCTGGGCACTGAGCCGTTTATCCCACCAGCTAACATGGCTTTCATGGGTTTTAATCTGTCGTTCCATGTCTGTTTGATTGTCTTGCAGCTGATGGAGTTCGTCTTGTAAGGCTCGTTTTTGCTCGGGTGTGAACACTTGAAAAGTATCCGCGCTCGCCTGCAATTCTTTTAACCTTTGTTTTGCTTGGCTGTGATGTTCATGCACCTTAATTGAAATTTGGCCATAGACTTCAGTGCCCGTGAGTTCTTCGAGTAACTCAGCACGTTGCCTTTCATCAGCATTGAGAAAGGCGGCAAAGTCTCCTTGGGAGAGCATCATCGATTTGGTAAAGCGGCCAAAGTCTAGGCCCGTTAAGGTTTCTATTGATTCACTTTTTTGCCTAATTTGTGTGGCCAGCACTTTACCTGTTGCCACTTCGGCCAATTCAGCGTCGGCGGGTTGTAAATTACCGTCAACGTTCCCCCGTGAACGGCGCATACTCCAAAAAGCCCGATAGGCGGTGCCTTTTACTTCGAACTCTACTTCTGCCAAACATTCGGCTGTGCCGCGGGTCATTATTTCATTGGATGAATTAGTGATTTGCCCAAGCCTTGGAGTTTGATGATAAAGCGCTAGGCAAATAGCATCTAATAAGGTGGTTTTGCCCGCGCCGGTGGGTCCGGTGATAGCAAATAGGCCGTTTTCAGTGAAAGGAGACTGAGTAAAATCAATTTTCCATTCACCCTTGAGTGAATTGAGGTTTTTTAAACGTATGCTTAAAATTTTCATACATCCGTCCCCTGATGTTTTACTTCAGATAATATTTGGCTAAACCGCTGCCGCACTTGCTTAAGGGTTGTTTTTGTTTGGTCTTCATCTGTTTTGGGATTCGCTTCGAGATTAGTTTCAAACGTTTCCAAGGCTAAGCGTTTTTCAAATACATCATAAGGGCTTAGCTCAGCAAGGGTTTCAGTTTGCATTTGGCTAAGCAATTGTCTGCGCTGATTACGCGAACGGCGTAATTGCAACACCTCAACATTTAACTCTTCTGTCATATCTTGAATACGTTGCTGCAGGTCAGACAAATAGTCTTGGCTTTCGACTTCTAAGCACAACCAACAGGCTAGATCAGCCTCCTCATTATTTTTTAATAACTTTAACGCCGTTTCTATTGTGGACAAGTCGCCTTTGATCACTTGCATTGGCTGAAAAATAGGAATATTGATAGGTGTTAAACGGCTGCGCTGTGCGCCCGTAAACTCCACTAGCATGACTTGTTTTTGGGTGCCCAGTTCATCAAAACTCAAGGGAATAGGTGATCCGCAATAACGAATATGCTCAGACTTAGCAACTAGCTGCGGCTTATGAATATGCCCCAGCGCAATATAATCGACAGCAGGAAACCCTTCTGCGGCAAATCCATCTAACGTGCCAATGTAAATATCCCGCACACTTTCAGACTGGCTCACGCCTAGCGCCGTTAAATGTCCAGTAGCAATAATAGGTAAATCTAGCCCACTGTTTTGTTTTTTAGTCAGGGCAACTTGATAAAGTGTTTGATAATGCTGTTTGATAGCATCGCCCAGCGCTTGGCGCTTTTGTAATCCGGTTTCACCAGCGGTGCTTTGCAACACATCTCTAGCTCTGATAAAAGGCACGGCACATAAAATAGCCCCTGGCTGGCCTTGTTTATCAGGGATAGTAAATACTTGCTCGTCAATGGAGATACCGGTGCTTGCGACCACAAAGGTGTTTAAACAAGCGAGTATTTGCTTTGATTCATTCAAAGTAGACACCGAGTCATGATTGCCTCCAAGCACTACTAAAACACAGTTGAGCTGTTGCATATCCACCACAAACTGATTATACATTTCTCGTGCGTAACTCGGTGGGGTACCAGTATCAAATATGTCACCGGCTATAATAACCGCGTCTACCTGCTCACTTGCTACCTGCTGTAAAAGCCAGTTTATAAAACCTTGATGCTCTTCTTTGCGACTTTTAGTGAAAAAATTTTGACCCAGATGCCAATCAGAAGTGTGAAGTATTTTCATTATTTGTGTTCATGTTCCTTACTGGCAATAAAGCTAGTCGCATCATCCACAAACAAGGGTTTACTAAATAAGTAGCCTTGAATGATGTCGCACTGCATACTTTTAAGAATATTGAGTTGTTCTTCTGTCTCTACACATTCTGCTACGAGCAGCATATTAAGACTTTTTCCGAGTGTAATGATGGATTGTACTATTCCATCGTTGGCCTGATTTTGTCCCAACCCTTTTACAAAACTACCATCAATTTTGAGTGTGCCTATAGGTAAGTCCTGCAAATAACTCATACAAGAATAACCGGTTCCAAAATCATCAATGGCAATACTGACGCCTAAATCTTTTAAGGATTGTAATACTGAGACTGAAATTGACGTTGAATCTAAAAAAGTATTTTCAGTTAATTCGACCTCTAAGAAATCAGGAGCTAAACCTGTTTCTGTGAGAACAGAATAAATATCGTCTAAACATCGTGGTTGCATAATGAATGAGGCAGGAAAGTTGACCGCTATTTTTACAGGCGTCAATCCTGCTTTTTGCCAGCTCACATTCTGCCTACAGGCTTGTTCTAATACCCATAGAGTTAACTTCTCCATCAAACCTAAGTCTTCTACTATAGGTAAAAATTGTTCTGGAGAGATAAAAACACCATCACACCTCCATCTTATTAGCGCTTCAAATCCCAAAATACATTCGCCATCAATTGACATTTGAGGCTGATACACTAGAAAAAAGTCGTTTTTTTCGAATGCTTCATGTACCTGTATTTCTGACGTTAAACGTTGCACAGAGTTATTAAGCATTTCCTGATTAAAATACCGATAATGGCCAGGTCCCTTGGCCTTTGCTTGGTACATACTGATGTCTGCATGTTTAATCAAACTGACACTATCTATTCCGTCTTGTGGATAACGGGTAATACCAATGCTAGTTGAAACATGTAACAAGTGGTTATCCAAATGGATAGGGTGTGATAACTCGTTAATTATTTTGCGAACAACGACCTCGATGTCTTCAATTTTTTGAATATTCTCGAGTACCACCACAAATTCGTCCCCTCCCCATCGGAAGACAGAATCTGATTTACGTAAAAGCTTGGTAAGCTTAGTGGCTACTTGGACAAGTAACTGATCACCTACGTGATGTCCTAAACTATCATTAATAATTTTAAATCGATCTAAATCAAGGAACATTAGGGCTAATTCAGATCGATTTCTCTCAGCAGTGCTAATTCCATGGGATAAACGTTCACTCAGTAAATGCCGATTAGGTAATTTAGTCAAATCGTCATAGTTGGCACGGTTATAAAGCTGATTCTCATGTTTTTCTATGGTGTTCAACATTGTATTAACACCCAAAATAAGCTTACCAATCTCATCATTTCGTTTGTTATTGAGACGCTTGTGATATTTTTTTTTGTCGGCGACATAGCCAACTAATTCAATCAAATCAGTTATCGGCGCATTCAGACGCTTTTGCAGTCGCCAGTTAAGTACGTAAGTTAATAAAAAGCTCCCCAGAAAAACCAAAGCCGCCGTTAATATATATCTCTGCTGCTGGTTTTGAAGAGAAATAGTATCTGCTGAAATGACAATGATACCTAAATTTTCATCACCCATCATAATTTGGTGCGACAAATAAATATTTTTGTTCTCAAAAAAAGCATTTTGATTGAAATGCCCAATGGGCATGTCAATGCTTTCTCCAGAGCGTTTATACTCTGCAAATACATTCAAGTTTGCATCGTAAATTTGAGCATATCGTGTGGCTCGATACTGCTTGAGATGAGACAGTAAATTAGTAGCGACTTGCTTATCATCAAACAGCAATGCCGAGCTACTGCTGGCAGCTAGTAACGTGATTTTACCTTGCATAACTTCAATAAGATTATTTTTATAATCTTCATTCGAGTTCGAATATAACAGCCCCGACATGATGACAAGAGGAAGGATATTTATCGCCACTATAGCGATCAACTGTTTATGAAAGAATGAAATTGAACTTATCAATTTTATTGACGTTTGCCACATTCGTTATTTAATCCTTGCTAGTTTCAGCAATTCAGAGCTGACAGTCACTTTTAATGCATTAATTTTTTCGCGATTAATTTCAAACCGAAGTTTTCTATTCTCTGTGTAAAATACAA
Organism: uncultured Pseudoalteromonas sp.; assembly: GCA_964564805.1. Classification (GTDB taxonomy): domain Bacteria; phylum Pseudomonadota; class Gammaproteobacteria; order Enterobacterales; family Alteromonadaceae; genus Paraglaciecola. Next base: position 7,032 of record CAZMDX010000495.1, read on the forward strand.
TGGCTGCATCTGGAAACAAGATATCGTCTGAGTCAGTCACAATAATTGCACTTCCCCCTTGCAGAGAGTTAGGAGTGTGTTTGCCTTGTAAATAAAGCAGTTCACATCCACTTGATGCAAAATGTGAGACTACTTCAACTTTACTTTTTAACCTACCCACTCGTCTGTCGCGGACTAATTGGCTCAGAAACTGCAAAAATTCAGGTGTCGCATCCACACAAATTCTAATGGTTGAAGGTAATGTCATATCTGTCGTAGCAGGCCACTCTATAAATTTTGTAAAATTCAATAAATAAGCAGCCTTTAATTTATCTTCCATACTTAAAGGGCTATCAGCATAAACCGCAGTACAAAAAAAACCACTAAAAATTCCTGTACAAAGCAACGTGGAGATTGGTCTAAGCAGACTGAAAAACAGGCATTGAATTGACGTCATGACAATTAAATTTCTTTCGAAATATATATAGTACTTTGTAATTTTTCTTTGGGCTGAGGCCCATTAAGATTTTGATAAAACGGCTTTCCAAGCTCTACATTGAGTTGAATGTCTTCTGACAATTGCATTGTAAAACCCAGTCGAAAACTAATTTTTTTGCCTCCATAAAAATCCGGGTTGGTTATGCTAGCAGGGTATTTAAAAGCCCCATCAAGTAATAAATCATCGTCTTGACCATGAATAGAATCAATGTATTTCAAAGCGATCCCTGCAAACATTCTAAAAGTAGGTGACAGCTCGGCCTCGTAACGACCATTTAAACTATAATTATTGCCAAGTCGATAGTGACGTTTATTTTTACCCGTGCGTATATTCGCTTTCATACTAAGTTTGAAACCATCTACTTGAGAGTTTTGATAACTCAATTCTAGAGGAAAATCATATGTACCTGAGCCCAGTTGCATTGTAAAAGGTAATTGCTGATCACCTAGAGCTCTGGGTGTATCACCTACCTCATCAATCGACCCCGTTGGCAAACTCAAGCCAAACGCAAACCGCCATGAACTAGTATCTGAATTGTTCCATCTGTAAGTCGCTGATAACGATGTATCACCTAAACCATCAGTTTTAATAGTAAAAAAATTATAATTATTAACAATGCTAATGTGATCGGTTTTTTGATTAATATAAGGAATAGATACATTCCCATTCCAGTGTTTATTAAACTGATATGCTAGAGCAATGACATGAGCTTGTTGTTTTATAACAGTGGGTAAAACCGGGAAGTTTTTGTTTGTCCGCAATTCATTAGGTCCATTCCATAATACATCGTTAAAACTTAAAGATTGAGTTCCATCAATATAACCTTCAAATACTGCAGTTTTAAATTGATAGGCTAGGTTCCAAGGGGATGTATGAATGTGTTCTTTAGTAGTCTCGTCAATACTGACGTCAAACAGCTCCAAAAAACTCATCTCAGCAAATTCAGATGGTGTGCTTTGCGCCAAAATGTGAGTAGAAGTGACAACGCTAAATATGGGCAATAAATATACAATCGTTTGTATTTGTTTATATCTCATTGACTCGCTCCGATTAGATTAAGACTTTCCTTATCAGCCGCATAGAGTGTTGTACATCGCTACATATATCATTATCCTTAGTATGATAGATTATCAATCGGCTTTAACTATTTTAATAATATTAAGTCGAAGCTCGTTGAGTGTCCAATCATATTTGCATTCAACAATAGTGAAATTCCATTTTACTGAATAGCAAATAATTGACTATTAAAATATAACTAAAAGGTATTGCCATACCTAACAAGCATTTGGACTTTACATCACATAGGATCTTCAACTCACACATCATAAATAATAACGAAATCAGTATGCAAACCTGTCACACGGCAGATAATGTAAAGTTAATAACGTCTCCTAAAAATGTCTTTAATTCAGTAAAAGTCATACGGCATTGGCAGGTAACACCCATACCTAAATATAAATCATTACAAAAACACCTATGTTAAATAATAGTAAAACCATTGAAAAAACCTATATATTAGAAAATGACTCAGTCATCAAAAAAAATCGAAAACATCGCCAAGGTGGGTTCCGCTTCACCATTATTTAATATGGATGTACTGATATTTTTATGATTTAGGATTAAAATTTGTTATGACCCCAATTAATTTACAATCAATAATTCTTGGCTCAAATCTCTTGTTTCGGGATCCTCAATTGTTTAGGTCTCGTTAATTCAGAGTATTTGTGGTCAACCATAAGTAACGCACAAAAACTGTCAGCTTCTTTTACATATAAAGTTATGTTTTTCTTTCAAACTTACCAGTCCAGCTGCTGACACCTGTTAAATATAAGATTAATTTAATTGGTCTGAAATATGCAACGTAATGTTCTGGAATGTTAAAACTTTAGTTTAATGAATATGGATTAGTAATGTTAAAAAAAACTTTATCAGTTTTCTCACTTTTATGTGCTCTCATGACAAGCAATACTCAGGCTAGCGTTATCTTTACTTTCACCATTGATGATTTAGGTGACTCAAGTCTCAATTCAACCATAGGTGACACATTTTCTTTTACATTTTTAAATGACAAAAACTTTGCATCTAGTATCACCAGCGATGACATTTCATCTGTATCATTTAATAGCAAAATTTTAGGCCAAACAGAATTTCAGAGTCCAACCTGCGGTAGTGTTTGTATCAATAATTTAAATCAAATTTTTCAATTTAGTGACTTGGGACAAGGAAATTGGCATCTTGATCTTACTGTAGGCAACAGTGGCGTAGATGCAGCGATCACTATAGCTGGTGCAAGTGACTTACCTGAGCTGCAGTTAGCACAAAATAATGGCCCAGCTGGTTCCTCAACTTTTACTTTGCAAACAGGTGTTTCAGTAGATACTCAGTTCCAATTTATAAATTTTGATACTCAACCATATGTCTTTTCTGCCAGTTCGATATCAGTGAATGAACCAAGCGTATTCGGAATATTACTTTTAAGTGGCTTACTTTTATCAGTGACTCGAAAAAGATCCAGATAAGTCATTGGGAAATCTGATTGGTTCATGAAACTGGGTTCAGCCCGCATATCCATATTAATCGATGGCAAAGCAACCAAAAACTCCCAGGCGACAAAGCGCGCGACGCACGGGATGCCAACCAAAAATCCACATTCAACCGCCAAGGATGGCGGAAGGTGAAAAGACGATGGAGCAGTTATCGAGATACAGGTGCCCACTGGGGCATAGATAAAGTCAGCTATGACAACAAATCAACTAACCCTCGAACATCCCCCATTTACTTGCTATATTCGGCGCCTATGAATAGGGTTTTGTGTCGTCAAAACAACACAAAATAATTGGGAATTTGGTGGAAATCCAAAACTGTACCCGCAACTGTAAACGTTTATACATAACGTCAGTCAGATACCAGCCTTATACAACCTTGAAGTAGATAATCTAATTCAAGATACGCTTTAAACTTTTGTGCGGGAACACACGGTTAACATACTATTTGAACAGTCTTCATACTGTTTTTGATGTGTTTCTTTACCCGCATTACTTGAGTCATCATTTTGCTTTTGAATGTTATTCTGATTGTTAAATATGAGTGTGAGCCAGCGCATGCCTAGCCCCTACTCTCTTATTGCCACCAATGTGAATCTAAAAATAGGTCAACAGCAGATTTTGTCTGATGTGTGCCTTAATCTAGGCGCAGGCAAAGTCATGGGTGTACTGGGTCCCAATGGTGCGGGTAAAACCAGTTTACTTAAAATGTTATCGGGGCAATTAGCGAGTCATCATAGTGTCAGTTGGAATAATAAAACGCTGACAGATTACGACCCGATGTCTTTGGCCAAACAAATCGCCGTAGTGAACCAAATCAACGAAAGTGTATTTGCTTTAGACCTTTACCAAATAGTACGTATGGGCCTGTTACCGCACAAATCATTGCTTAGTCGACAAACCCCCGAAGACGACAAAAGCATCAGCGACGCCATATCCCGCGTTGGACTGGATAACAAAGTTGAGCAAAGCTTTAGTTCCTTATCTGGCGGCGAACAACAGCGTGGTTTGATTGCCCGCGCCTTAGTGCAAAAAGCCGCACTCATTATTTTAGACGAGCCGGTTAACCATCTGGATATATATTATCAGCACCAAGTGCTAAAACTGCTGCGCTCCCTTGCGCATAAACTCAATATCACAGTGATAATGAGCCTCCATGACTTGAATTTAGCGGCTAATTATTGTGACCATCTTTGCTTATTGGACCAAGGAAAAATAGTCGCACAAGGTCCGCCTGAACAAGTACTTACCTCACAACGCTTAGAAAAAATATTTAGGATCCCTTGCCAAATAAGACATAAGACCAACAATGCGGCGTTTCGGGTGGACTTTTATCCTCCTGATGAAATTGAAACAGATGTGACGTCTATTACTGGGAGCTCAAACTAGTGAACAAAAAATGGATAGTTTTGTGTTTATTGGTTATCGCCTCTCCCATTGGTGCTTTATTTTTTGGCGCCGCAGATTTATCCAATAGCCAACTTATCCAATGTATAACCCGTGGTTGCCAAGACCCCGTGAACAACATGATTTTTTGGGAAATCCGTGCGCCCAGAGTGTTTGTAGGGTTTTTAGTGGGTGCTGGATTAGCAGTGGCGGGTGCCACTTTGCAAAATATCACTCGCAATGGCTTAGCCGACCCTTATTTATTTGGTGTGGTATCAGGTGCTGGATTAGGTGCAAGTATTGCAACGTTATTATTCGATAGTAAGTTAGCCGAACGGATTGGACTGATGCAGATGTTTCCTGATTTA
>CAZMDX010000496.1:0-2512 GCA_964564805.1 uncultured Pseudoalteromonas sp.
GAAGTGATTGAAATGAATAATTTCTATACTGTCACTGTGTATGACAAGGGGTCGGAAGTAATCAGAATGCTGTTCACTTTATTAGGTAAAACTGGCTTTTTGGCCGGAATTAAACTGTATTTTAAGCGATATGATGGTCAAGCTGTTACATGCGATGATTTTGTTAAAGCTATGCAGGACGCCAACGATAAAGATTTAACACAATTTAAACGTTGGTATAGTCAATCAGGTACACCTCAAATTGTTGTGACTGACACTTACGATATTAATTCAAAAATTTATCGAATCGAATTTGAACAAAAGCACCCGGCTACTTTTGATCAGAGCAATAAACAGAATTTAGTGATCCCAATTCAATTTAGTCTGCTTAACGATAATCTTGAACCTTTTCAATTAGATGATACTAACAAGCAAGAAATCACTTTAGAATTAAATAAGACACAGCAAACTCTTGAATTTAAAAATATTGATTCAAAGCCTATTCCGTCATTATTGCATGGCTTCACTGCCCCCGTTAAATTAGATTATGCATATAGCCAGAAGCAATTAGCAAAGGTTATGTTGGGCTCACCTGATGAGTTCGCACGTTGGGATGCAGGACAAAAATTATTTAGTGATTGTATCCATAACTTAGTTAATAAGACTGAGAAGCAACAGGTGGCTTCAATTAAGCAAACGGTGGCCATGTTTGAGCCTATTATTCAGTCAAAAGATATTTCGTTAGCTTTAAAAGCAGAAATATTGACCTTGCCAAGTTTTGAAACGTTGTTCCAGCAAATTGACTCAGTCGATATCGACGTCTTATATCAGTCGCGAACACAACTACTAGAATCTTTAGCACATACTTTTAGTGCTGAGTGGTTGAGCCATTATTCTGCATTTAAAAATCAATCTTATGCATACCAATCAGAGCAAGTTGAACAAAGAAAGATGCGTAATCTATCGCTTAAATATCTAACCCTTTCAGGGCAGCATAATGTTGAGCAATTATTAATGGAGCAATTTAATAATGCCGATAATATGACTGATTCATTGGGTGTGCTGAGTGCAGCACAATTTGGTGATTTGGACTTATTTGAAAAGCTGATGTTAACATTTGAACAAAAATGGCAAGCTGATCCATTGGTATTAGATAAGTGGTTTGCACTACATGCTAATACAAACAGAGCGGATATTCTGGCACGTATCAGTATCTTAATGGGTCATAGCCAGTTCACCATCAATAATCCAAATAGAGTCAGGGCATTAATAGGCACTTTTAGTTTTTTTAATGTGGCTGGGTTTCACAACATTGATGGTTCTGGTTATAAATTTGTAGCTGATTATTTGATTAAGTTAAACGAGGTAAACCCTCAAATAGCTGCTCGGATCATTACACCTTTAATACAGTGGCAAAAGGTGGATAAGACAAGACAACAACTTATGCAACATCAGCTTATGCGTATTGGTGATACCAAAGGTTTAAGCAAAGATTTATTTGAAAAGATATCTAAAAGCTTACCTTAAACAATTAGTACGGATCTAAATAAAGAAAAATGCAAACGTATTATTTCACTTTGTCGCTCAAATATGATCTATGTGAGCGGCTTTATTTACCCGGTATTAACACGGTTATTATGACCGCAGAAAATGGTAAACGGATCCAGCTCCCAGTTCAAAATCTCCGGCCCCATGTAAGACCAAATGGTATCAAGGGAAGGTTTAGATTGATTATTGATGAAAATAATAAGATCAAAGCTTTCGAAATAATGACCTAACTAATTACTTACTATATGACTAAACTCTTATTGAACACATGACGCACAGCATGTTTGTAACCTTCAAAAAAGTGGTTCTTAATGTAAAGTCCTCTGATTTTGATGAGCATCAGTTTGCTGCTAAACAAAAATTTTCAAGAAACGTTTTTTATTGAATTAATCAGAGTTTCTTAAGACGCGCACTTGGCTAATTTTATATTGTGGTAATTTGCTTTCTATACATCTCATCATTTTTTTGCAAAAAAAAAGCTAGCTTGCGACTAGTACTATGATTTTTTTATTATTTAAAATGTTTAGTTGAGACATTGATTATTTAAGAAAATTTTAGATACGCAGAGAGCTTCAAACAAAAATACTTTCCTGATTTAGGTTATCTTTTAAATCAGTAAACACCAAGTTTCAACTTAAGGGATAACCTAGTGGGCAATAATTTTACCAGCATAACATGTGTAATGTAATTATCAGGTTATTCCTCATACCTTCAAATCAAACCTTATACTATTACATGTGAAAGTATGATTAATCATTAATGTGTCGTTAATTACAATTAGGTGTTGGTTTAAAAAAATTACGAGCTATTGATTATCTATCAAACTTTTAGGATCAAGTTTACACGTGATCGGACATTAACTATTTATCAAAAAAAAACTGCATAAATATTTAACAGTAACTGCCTTAAAGTGACTACCACACTATGTTTTATGCTGTGAATTTGCATAGCTATGAATTTTGTTAAAAAATAGTAAATATAACGC
>CAZMDX010000497.1:0-2637 GCA_964564805.1 uncultured Pseudoalteromonas sp.
AAAAAATTAATATTTAGCTGTTATCAGATTTTTTATTGTCTGCGCAATTTGGGAAGGAATTATGGGTAAGAAAATACTGATTGCTGTCATAGGTTTATTAGCGTCAATTTACATTGGCTTTTGGGTCACGGCTCCTGGCCAAGTTGACCCTGCACAATATCAAATACTTGCGGACAAATATGATGTGCGCATTGTTCGCGATAAATATGGTGTGCCGCACATCTTTGGATCTCGGGATACAGACGCTGCCTTTGGACTTGCTTATGCTCATGCTGAAGATGATTTTATGACGATGCAGGATGTATTACTTGTTACACGTGGCAAACTCGCGACCCTGCATGGTGTTGAAGCGGCTAAAACTGATTACTTGGTTGATTTTATGGGTGTATGGGATGTGGTGAACGCGGGTTATAATAATCGTATTAATCAGCAAACTCGTGATCATGCGCAGGCTTATGCGGATGGTGTCAATTATTATGCATCTGAAAATCCAGATAATATCGCAGTAGGGTTACTCCCCGTGACTGGCAGAGATATTATTGCGGGTTTTACTTTTAAAACACCGTTATTCTATGGTTTTGATCAGGTAGTCGCTGCGGTAGTCGAAGGGCGTTACGGTAAAGGGTTAGATAAATTTGCGAACTTGCAAGTCACTGATTCACCCCAGCCTGATATTGGTAGCCAAGGAATTGCTATTGCGCCGTCTCGTTCTGAAGATGGTTATACACGCCTGCTGGTGAATTCTCACCAGCCTCTTACTGGTCCAGTAGCTTGGTATGAAGCGCGGGTAAAAACAGACGAAGGCTGGGATATGACTGGCAGCACTTTTCCGGGTTCGCCCGTTATTTTGCATGGCCATGGCCCCACACTAGGATGGGCTAGCACGGTAAATAAACCAGATTTGATAGATGTTTACCAATTAACGATTAATCCCAACAACGAGAATCAATATTTACTAGACAATGTATGGCGAGATCTTGAGGTAAAAGACGCAACAATTGACGTCACGTTTTGGGGCCCAATCCGTTGGACATTTCACGAACCTGTATATCGCTCCGTTCACGGCCCTGTTTTTATGACAGACAAGGGAGCTTTTGCGATTCGTTGGGCAGGAATGGATGAAATGCGAACGCTAGAACAGATGTTAGCTATGAATAAAGCGCGTACTCAAACTGACTTTGAAGCGGCCCTATCGATGACGGCCTCTCCCAGCATCAATTATGTCTATGCTGACCAAGACGGTAATATTGCCCACTACTATAATGCAATGATGCCCAAGCGTCCCGAAGGCGATAAATTTAAGGCTATAGATTGGCTCGGTTTAGTACCTGGAGACCAATCAGACCTTATTTGGCAGAGGTATTATCCCTTTGAACGTATGCCGCAAACTGTCAATCCTCCATCCGGCTTTGTCTACAATGCAAACAATACCCCTTACCGTTCTTCGATTGGAGAAGGCCAACCTGAGCCCCAAAATTATAAGTCGTCGATGGGTATACAGACAAATATGACCAATCGAGCACTGCGTATCGAAGCTTTATTTGGTGCAGACAAGGCTATCAGCCGTGAAGAATTGCACAACTACAAGTATGATAATCACTATGCTAAGGGTTCTGTAGTTGACGATGTGATGACACGTCTTCTAGCTGTGTCTTTTGAACCTGATAGTGAGCTGCGAGCCGGTCAAAAACTACTTCAAAACTGGGATCTAGGAACCGATGCTGAAAGTAGAATGGCAGCGCTGGGTGTGTTGACAGGCAGTCCATTTGTAATGGCAAAGATGCGAGAAGAGCCTGAGCCTGACTTGACCGAAGTTTTTCAAAATGTACTGAGCTTGCTACAAAAGCATTTTGGTCGAATCGACCCTAAATGGGGTGACGTGAACAGGCTAGTGCGCGGTGAAAAAAGTTGGCCGCTGTCAGGTGCGCCAGATGTGTTGCGAGCAGTATACGGAGAGTTTGATCAAGAGGCGGGACATCAACAAGCTACTGCTGGTGACAGCTACATCATGTTTGTAGAATGGGCACCGGATAGAAAACTGACTTCACACACGATACACAATTTTGGAAGCGCTACTCTTGATGTAACGTCAATTCACTACGACGATCAGGCACCCATATTTGCATCTGAAAAAGAAAGGAAAATCCCCTTAAATATGGTAACGCTTATGGCGGAAAAAACTAGTGAAATACAAATTGGTGGAGGCTCATAGCGTAGATCATATGACCAACAATTATCAACAATATACCTATTGTAATTCAATTAAATTTTATAGAAATTTGACAAAAATTTATAATGGGTAGCTATTTACTGTGTCTGTATCATTTCAGTGAAAACAGTTTGTCAGATTCGGAATTAGGGAACATTACAGAGCAATGTAACGTATTGACATTAACATAGTATAAAATTTGATAAGTTGAGTGGACACGTTACATGTCAGATTTATTAAAGTTTTTTAAATTTGATTATAAAATAAAAATTCTACCTTTACGCATTCTTGATTTCTTTCTTTAATGCGAACTGCTATGGGTATTAAAGAGTCATGAGCATTATTTCTATGGCTTTAGTGAAATAAATCTATTGCTGCAAAAATAGGAGTTATTATAGAAAATGAACATTAATAGTTTAATAGTTTAA
>CAZMDX010000498.1:0-16285 GCA_964564805.1 uncultured Pseudoalteromonas sp.
GTGAATCAGAGCTAAATTTTTTTTAGATTGTTTGGAGACAAAGGCCATGGCCAAAGTATGTCAAGTTACAGGCAAGCGTCCAGCGGTAGGTAACAACCGTTCTCACGCTAAAAATTCGACTCGTCGTCGTTTTTTGCCAAACCTTCAATCCCACCGTTTTTGGGTTGAAAGTGAAAACCGTTTCGTAAAGTTGCGTTTATCTGTTAAGGGTATGCGTATTATTGATAAAAAAGGTATCGATACAGTATTGTCTGATATGCGTGCCAACGGTGTTAAAGTTTAAGGAAGCAGATTATGCGCGAAAAAATAAAATTAGTGTCTAGTGCTGGTACAGGCTTTTATTACACTACAGATAAAAATAAACGTAATATGCCTGGCAAAATGGAGATCAAAAAGTTTGATCCTAAAATTCGTCAGCACGTTTTGTTTAAAGAAGCCAAAATCAAGTAAATTATTGTTTTTGTCTCCTGAAGAACCCGGTATTTGCCGGGTTTTTTGCGTTTACACCTTGTGTCATAATCCCAGTACTTATTTATTGGGCTTTATTTATTCATGATTAGGTTATCTCAACGGGCTTGGAACAATGTCATCATTGTCAGTATGTTATTACTGATTATGCTGTTTAATTTTAGCAGTCACTTTTTAAATAGTGGAAGCAATGAAGTGCTACGTTTATCTTCTCTTGTGCCTGCCAATACGACCATTACCATCATGGAGTTTGACCGAGAAAAAGTGGAACGGATAGGACAAGGCTGGCGCGCGATATCTGGAATGTATAGCAATCAGAGAATTGCCAGCCTTGTCGAACAATGGAACAATGCAGAGGTTAGATTATTTGAGCAAGGTCATAATTGGCAGTCGCCTTCACCATCCTCAACGGTAAAGCTCTGGTTTGCTGGGCAAGCTTTACCTACCGAGTATCAATTTATTCAACTGGTAGATAAAACCCTAGTGATAATAGATAAAAAGATGTACCACCTCATCAGTCCCAGTTATCAAATGCTAACCATATCAGAGTAAAACATGCCTGAACTACCGGAAGTAGAAGTGAGTCGATTGGGTATTAGCCCTCACCTTGAAAATCAAATTATTCAAACAATCATTGTTCGCAAACGACAACTACGTTGGCTCATTCCAGAAGACATACATCAAGCTGAAGGTTTAGTTATTACCTCAATCCGTCGAAGAGCGAAATATTTATTATTAGATACCTGTAAAGGTAGCATTGTTTTGCATTTAGGCATGTCGGGTAAGCTGTGTGTGGTGGACCGTGACACTGAAGTAAAAAAGCATGACCATTTAGATATCGTTATGCAAAACGGTGTGTGTCTACGTTTTAATGATGCGCGGAGATTTGGTTCTTGCTTATGGCAAGGGCGCAATGAGCCTACATTAAGTCTATTGGCGTCACTTGGTCCTGAGCCGTTAACGAAAGAATTTGATGGGAATAGATTATTTGAATTATCACGAAGTAAATCCGTAGCGATAAAAAAATTTATAATGGATAACAAGGTAGTAGTGGGGGTGGGTAATATTTATGCTAATGAATCACTATTTATTGCTGGCATAGATCCGAGAAAACCAGCCAACAAAGTGACTAAAAAGCGTTACTTACAACTTGCTGATATTATTAAAAAGGTTTTGGCTAGCGCCATCGAACAAGGTGGTACTACTCTTAAAGATTTTGTGCAAGCAGATGGACAGCCTGGCTATTTTTCCCAACAACTGCTGGTCTATGGCCGTGCTGGTGAGAACTGCGATGTCTGTCTGTCGCCCATTAAGTCAGTGACCATTGGGCAACGTAATACTTTTTACTGTGACACCTGCCAGCGCTAATAGGAGGCTCTTAGCGCTGTCTAGTTGTTGTGTAGTTTTTGTTGTAAGGCATCGATCACTGCTGGGTGACAAAATTCATTTACACGGCCTCTGTGCAAAGCCACTTCTTTAACTAAGGTGGATGAGATAAACGAATTTTCTTCAGCAGGCGTCATAAATACACTCTCCAAATCTGGATTAAGCCTTCTATTCATATTCGCTAGTTGAAATTCATATTCAAAATCAGAAACCGCGCGAAGGCCTCGAATTAAAACACTCGCACCTTGGTTCTCAGCAAAATCAGCCAGTAAACCTTTAAAACCTATTACTTCAACATTATCTAAATGTGCGGTTACTTGTTTAATGAGTTCGACTCGTTCTTCCAGACTAAACAAAGGTTGTTTACTTGGATTAGAAGCCACGCCAACAATCACTTCGTTAAACATTTTGGCTGCGCGTTCAATAAGGTCTGCATGACCGTTAGTAACAGGGTCGAACGTACCTGGGTATATCGCTTTTCTATGCATAATTAAATAGTTTGTATAGTTTGTGCTAAGGCTAACTCAAACGAAAGCAACATTGCCAATTAAAATTTGTTATCAATTGAGATAACTTTTTCGTAGTTAGATTATTTTATGATCTTAAGTGTATGTTTATGTTGACGAGCCCGAGGACTTAACCAAGTTTGGTTCTAGGTAACATTAGCGTAATAACGTGACTTAAGGTAAAGATTTGGTGAAAAGTAAGGTTTGAACAACATAATTACTCATGTTCTGAGTATATGCAGAATATATTTGTGGCGGCTGATATAAACCTCACTTTTTGTCAACGCAGTTGTTACAGGATACATTCTGGAATTCCCACCATGGTTATGGGTAATGTTAACATGTTGCAACAACATTATTTTTCGATTTTTACCATTGGCTCATTTGCATAAATCGATGTCATAACAATACATCCAATACTTTTCGTTTCAACCATCTAACTGCTTAAGATTATTATGCTGGATAAAAATAATAGAATTTTGACATTACCTTTGAAACAGATGTAAATATGACCAGTATCAAAAAATATTTTAATGTTATCTATTTATTTGAACTAGTGCTTTATCAATGAAACGTGCTCAAAACCAGTAAAAATGCCTATTAATATTAAATAGGTTGAGCACAGAAGTCTCTAGGTTTAGTAGATTTTAGCAAATTCATTACAAAGATTGGTTGCTAAGTTGGGCGCGAATATGTTGTATCAGTCTTTGTTGAAATTAAACATCGGCTTAATTAACTTCTGCTGCCTTTGAATAGGCAGTTATTAAAATTAGCCAATCAGACTGTTTCCAATGAATATTACGTAATCGCTGTTCTTTTTCAAACGAACGTTTTAGGCGCGCCATATTTGACTGTTTCCAATTATTGCCTTGTTTTACACTACACTTATCAAAATCAATCAACCAAACCTCGTGTTCAGTATCGAGCATAATATTATGAATATTTAGGTCATGGTGATAAATCTGATGATTATGAAATTGAGCAATGGTTTGACCTACTTTTTGCCATATATTAGCGGTTAAGCTTTTTTCTAGTAACACGTGATGTAAGTCTTGAGCACCGGGGATCCTTGTTGAAATAATATCGGCTTGATAATATAACCCGCTTTTTTTCAACATCGCTGCAATGGGTGTTGGACAGGTCAAATTGAGCGTTTTCATATGCTGTAGAAGCTTAAATTCTTGCCATGCTCGGGATTTTTCTAAGCCTGTGTAAAGATATTGGTCGCTCAGTATTTTGCCAATTAGTCCACCGCGGCGATAGTGTCGTAAAACATATTCATTTCTGTTGTGTTGAAAAAAATAGGTGGTACCACGGCCTATCGCTTGGCCTGTTATGGCATTTTGTACCTGCCAATACTGTGCTGTAAAAATTTGTGGTGTGGATACAGAAAAGTGCTCAATATCGAACAGGATGATATGCGAGTGAATAGTTTTTTGTTCAATAATGGACATGCTAAAAATTGACTAAGTAATAATACTAATATTGTATCTGCAATACTTTGATAAGTGTCGGTTTAGTTGACTGTTTTGTACATCAAAGAATATTTTTCTCAATTGCTCGGTGGTGTATGGAAGTAAAACTAGAATTAATTCGTCGTGAGCCAGCGTAATTAATTGTTATCCCAAACTTACGAAGATGCCTCTACAGAATTCGAGTTATCGCCATATTACCTGAAGGACGATTTTAATAGTCATAAACCACATAAGGTCAATCACTATAGAATTGAATAGAGATGTAGTTTATTCTCATCACATCGAAATAAAAAATGCGTCCAAGAATCAGAAGTTATTGTGTCTACTAAACAAAAAAAAACGATATTTCAACATATTATTTGGTGGTGGAAAACTCGGATCGTAGGCTTTTTTAAAGTGCGCGTTGCTGGTTATATTAAAGATAAAACTGCTACCACACCCGCTATTATCACTTTTAATAAAGATGCATCGCCAATGAAGGAACCCGTTGACGATGGTATTACGGTCATTTTAACCGCATATTTACGTTCACAATATATTGTTGAGCAAATTAAGGCATTGAAGGCGCAAACTGTTCCACCTAAAGAAATTTGGGTTTGGTCAAATCGTAGCATTGATGAACTACGTGATGTATCAGAGTTAGCCGATCGAGTAGTTGTGTCAAATAGTAATTTTCTATTTTGGGGGCGTTTTTCGCTTGCGTCTATGGTGCGCACAAAATATGTGGCTTTTTTTGATGATGACATATTGCCGCAACCGCGTTGGTTTGAAAACTGTTTAAAAACTATCGCTAATGGCGATGACGGTATCTTAGGCGGCTCGGGCGTACTGCTTCCTGTTACTGGCGGTTATGCAAGCAAACATAAAGCTGGCTGGAATGGCAATCAATTTAGCCAAGCAGTTCAAGTTGATTTAGTTGGTCATGCTTGGTTTATGAAAAAAGAGTATCTCAAATACATGTGGTATGAAGAACCTTATTCATGGGATAACGGTGAAGATATTCACCTTAGTTATATGGCGTTAAAACATGGTGGCATTAAAACCATCGTTCCGCCGCATCCCACGAACGATTTATCGATGTGGAGTTGTCGTCCTGATTTTGGAAAGATTGTAGGCCGTTTAAGTGTTGCCACCTATAAAACGGGGAATCATCGTAATATTCGCAGTGAAATAGTTGATGCGCATACCGCTGATGGCTGGCAAGTGGTGAAAAAAAACCCTCAATTTAATTTGCCGAATGCCCCCACACGTTCTGGTGATGTAAGTTGAGAAAGGTAAAGCTTGTGTGAGCAATTATGTATAAAGATAAGTAATAGACTTAGATTATTAATTTGTTGTATGAAACTTACCTTATCTTATAAAAGATACTCTAGCCTTACTAAGTCAGAAAACCTTAAATGCTGTCTGCCATAAAAAATCAAACTTTAATAAAGTTCTGATAGCGGTAAACAAAACAACATAAAAGGAAAGTGGTGTGATATTCAAAGTTTTTGTCAATTGATTATAACTTAGGGTAAGTTATTTCGACTTGGCTAATATATCAAGTATTCGCTGACAGCTTTTACCATCGCCATAGGGGTTGTGAGAAAAACTCATCGCTTTATAAGCCACTTCATCATCCATTAATCGACTAATCTCACTGAGTATGACTGCTGGATTAGTACCAACTAATTTAACTGTGCCGGCATCCAATGCTTCTGGACGTTCTGTCGTATCACGCATAACCAATACCGGCTTACCTAATGATGGCGCTTCTTCTTGGATACCACCTGAGTCAGTCAAAATAATATGTGCACGATTCATTAAATAGATAAAAGGTAAGTACTGCTGCGGCTCAATTAATATTATGTTAACAATATATTTCAGCAAACGATTGATCGGTTCCCTAACATTTGGATTCAAGTGCATTGGATATAGTATTTGTGCGTTAGGATATTTTTTAGCAACATCTACTAAACTTTGGCAAATACGTTCAAAACCAGCACCGAAACTTTCGCGGCGATGACCAGTTACTAAGATAAGTTTTTTATCTGGATCTAGTATTGGAAATTTCTTAGCTAACTGCTGATTAAGTTCGTTGTCTTGCTCAATTTTATTTTTAACTAGTAACAATGCATCAATCACGGTATTGCCGGTAACAAAGATATTATCTTCGCTATAACCTTCTTTTAACAAATTGTCTTTTGAGTTTGAGGTTGGTGCAAAATGAAAAGTGGTAATTGCTCCCGTCAATTTACGATTAGCTTCTTCTGGCCAAGGAGAATAAATATTTCCAGTTCGTAAACCAGCTTCAACATGGCCAATAGCAATTTTCTCATAATAGGCGGCAAGGCTTGCAGCAAAAGTGGTTGCAGTATCACCATGTACTAACACCACATCTGGCTTGAAAGATTCTAGTACCTGTTTTAGCTCTAATAAAATAGTCGCAGTCACTTGGTTAAGAGTCTGCCCTGCTTTCATAATATTTAAATCATATTCAGGTGTGATTTCAAACAGCGATAACACCTGGTCAAGCATATCTCTATGTTGAGCGGTTACACACACTCGGGCATCAAAACGTTTATCTTTAGCGAGCGCCTTTACTAACGGCGCCATTTTGATTGCTTCAGGACGAGTTCCAAACACCGACAACACTTTCATTGTATATTTCGCTTTATAAATAATTGAATTTACTTTTGACTTAAGCGTATTTTACTTCGCGCTGCAGATAGTTTTGAACTTTCCGCATAACGCCCTTTTTTGACATGCTGAATATGAAAAACGCCATCAATTTGCTTAGGTTCTCCATCAGTGCCTAACAACCAGCGAAAAGCGGTATCTTCATAGGTTTTGCGCCAGCGTTTAGATTCAGTTTGAAACATAGTAAGCTTTTCACAATAACCAAGTGCACGGGCAACGTCGCCATGAACAATTTGAAACGGACCACGTGCTTTATCACGGGATTTACCGCGCTCATACAAATTAAATTTTCCTTTTTGAATGTCAATAACTTGTGGTTCAGCATCTTTTCTTAATAGTGGGTCGTTATCTTCTAACATCTCGGTGATTTTTTCTTCTTCAGGGAAGAATAACAGGCCTTTCTCGCCTTGTAAGCTGTAAGCTAGCGAATCTAAACAGTTTTCGTGAAAGATAATGTCGCAATCAGTAAACCAAATCCAATCAGCTTTTGTTGACCGCGCAGCCATATTACGCCCAATACCCCGTCTAAATAGTTTTCCTTTAGAGAGCGAGTGGAAGTTCCAAGTGATATTTGGCATGGTTATATTACCAAAAAAATCTAATGTCGCTTTTGTTTTAGTATCTTCTTCAGCATAAAAAACGGTAACGGTTAAGTTTAGTTTTGTAGGCGGATGGTTTACAAAAGAACTTAACTGATAGGTTAGCATATTGGCATAACCCCAACAGTGACTAACAATTTCCAAATCAAACTCACCTTTTACTGCTTTACGGTCTGTTTCAGTCGGTATTTTATCGCGCAACAATGACTGTGGTAAAATACGTCCAAGTACTAAGCGATAAGCCTGTATAATAAAGCTGTTAAAGCGACTTGGTGGAAATGTTTTTGTTGTTATCATAATGAATAAGCAAGCCAAAAAGGTAATTTTCTTACAAAATCATACCATAACGTTTTACATTGCTGCCAATTGATGTCGACGGTATTAACGCAATAATACTATCGTGTATTAAGTTCTGACACTTTTGCTGGTAAAAATTGACATTCAAGGGCCAAAAAGAACCGAGATAAGCTATCGTGTTGGGCTCGAAGCAACATGTTTAATCAAGTTTTTACCCTGTAATAGACAACTTGAATTCGGGATAAGCTATTTTGTCCATCACAGCTATCATTAAGCCTATATTCGTTGAATTTGCTCTCAAGATCCGGCTATTCCTTCATGAGTTCGTACTGATAAACACATTAATATCAGCACTCGGTGTATTAATTGGCGAAGTAAATCAGTGGTGATTTTCTGACGTGCTGGTTCTGTTAGCCTTAATTTAAATAAATGGTAGGTTTTAATGAGAGTGCAGGTTATGCACATTATCAATGAAAGTGTTACAAAAATATAACGTCCAGCACTTTTTGAATGGCACCACTGTTTTGTGCCAATACATGCTTACCAGCATCACCTGCCGTTCGTTTTTGTTTAGGATTGTCTAACCACTTTTTACAAGCAGATTCAATTTCATATGCGTCTGTCACTGTCAGTAATGCGCCACTATCTGCTAGGACTTGGCAAATAGCTGGATTATTGTAAGTCGACACACCCATCAATATTGGCACTCCCACAGCGGCAGGCTCCAAAGCATTATGACCTCCTTTTTCAGCTAAACTCCCGCCTACAAAGCTGATATCTGCTAATGCATAAATTGAACGTAGTTTACCCATTTGATCGCAAAGTAGTACTTGAGTAGTCGCTTGGCATGACGTTGACTCACTCATCAAAATAGTTTCAATATTTTGTTTTTGTAATAGTTGATGAACTTTTACAAAGCGTTGCGGATGACGAGGCACAATAATTAACAATAGCGTTGGGTAAATTTTCACCAGAGCCAAATAGGCTTCCAGTAAAATCTGTTCTTCTGGTTCATGTGTGCTGCCTGCTACTATGATTAAGCGTTGTTCTAAGGTGAAGTTTGTTTTTATGGATTGGCTAACCGCTAAATCATAATCAGAAATCGTCAAATCAAATTTAATGTTGTTAGTTAATGTCAGCTTATCAGGGTTCACACCGAGGGTAAGGTAGTTCAAGTAGTCTCTTTGATCTTGAGCACAGACTGCTGTTATTTTTTCGAACATAGGCTGAAATAAAGAAGGAAATTTCTGATAAGTTGTAGTCGACTTCTCACTCATCCTACCATTTATTATAAAAACAGGAATATTCGAAAGCCAGCATTGATGACACAAATTCGGCCATAATTCCATCTCATTAATGAGCACCTTGGTGGGGCGTTCTCTATTAAGAAAGAGCTTTAAAAAGAGTGGGAAGTCATAGGGAAGGTAAGTATGATGAACACTATTTGCGAACAACAATTTTACTCTGTCAGCACCAGTGGTGGTATTGGTGGTGATGGTGATGCGCTGCTTAGAGTTTTGTTTTAATAGTTGTTCAACTAAATTTTGTATTGCCACTACCTCACCTACTGAAGCGCAATGGATCAGTAGACCATTTTTCTGGTTATCCTGATTCAGTGTGAAACCATAACGAGATAGACGTGTTTTTGTATATCCTGGTTTGCGCCTGACAAACTGGTAAATAAAGTGACAAAAAGTAAAAGGAATGACCAATAGCCATAATAATGAATAACTAAGTAAGACAATTTTGTGCTTAGTATTGGGATGAAAATCTGTAGTCATGGTTTATTGAGTGCAGGCTAGGATAAGTAAAACGTTAGTCACTGTAGCAGACTTTACAAAATGACCAAGTACCATTAGTTTAGTCTGGATTATAGTGTGCTGGATCTAGGAGACCAGATCGTAATTGATTTTTATTAAGTTGTGGCTTTTTTTAAAAACTCATTTAGTATAAAAATCAACCCCAACGGAGTATGTTTTTGGATAACATTGTTCAATCTTTTCGCCTGTTTTTTTATGTGGGTCTGGGCTGTTTATTATTTTTTGCCTTTTCGGCTAATAGTCAGGTGCCTGCAGTAGTGGTTGTGGCAAATTCTTCGGTTGAGTCTAAAAATATTAGCGTTGAACAAATTCGTAGAATTTTTTCTATGCGTCAAACCTCTTGGCCCAATGAGCAAAAAATTACTGTCTATGTCCTTTCAAATCAGCACCAAACACATCAAGTTTTCAGTACCAAAGTACTTCGTTTGTTTCCTTATCAATTAGAACGTATTTGGGATAAGTTAGTATATTCAGGATTAGGTGAGGGTCCTATTAAAGTGCAAAGTGAGAAGGAAATGCTTGAGCAAGTGAGTCAGAAGCCCGGTGCTATTGGTTATGTTATACAGCCGTTTAATGATGCCCGTGTCAATGTTATTAAAGTGTCGGAGGAGTAAGCAGATATGAAGCTTTCAACAACATTTATTTGCTTAGGGTTAGGTCTTATACTTCAGCCAAATTATATAAGTGCTGAATCCCTTAAGATAAATGGTTTTGTTGCACAGGGTATTATTCAGGCAAAAAATTCAAACTTTGTAACGAATGATGGTGACGTGTCTTTGAAGCTGACGGAAGTCGGGGTCAATAGTGCTTATCGGATTAACTCTACATTTAGAGTGGCAGGTCAGGCAGTCTATTTGGAAGGTGGTAATCGATACCCGGATGGTTTTAGAGTTGATTATTTATTTTTAGAGTGGCAATTATTCAATAGTCCTAATTGGCGTATCAAAACCCAGATAGGACGCAACAAAAATTATCATTGGTTGTATTCATCTACACGAGATGTGCCTCATACACGGCCTACTATCGTTCTACCTCAGTCTTTATATTTTGATATTTTGCGTGATGTTGCTCTAGGTGTTGATGGGTTAGTGTTGATAGCGCAAACGCATAATAAGTTAGGGGAATGGGATCTTAATTTTAGCTACGGTAACTCAAGAATAAGCGTGGATCAGAAAAAGAATTTAGTTGGCCCCGATGCGTCTGGAAAATTGAAACATGATCTTGATACCCAATTTAGTCTGTACTGGAGGCCTAAATTAACGAAATTTCAATTTGGCTTTGCACTACTAGATGCAGATTTTAGTTACCAACGTGGTGATAACGACACGCTGTTCAGTGGTGATGAAACATCACAAAGGATAATGTTTAACTTTTTATATCAAGGACAACGTTGGGAATTTGCTTCAGAAGTGATGCGTGAGCGAATAATTGGCAAAAACATTTTATTCCCAGGATTTTATAGTGATACCACAGCAGAAGGTGGGTATTTTCAAGCTAGGCACTTTTTGTCTAATAAATTAACCATGCTTGCTAGGCTGGATATATACGACCGAGATAGACAGAACAGAGACGGCCAGAGTATTGAAACCTTAAGCCAAGGTTTAGTGCCAAATTATTTTGGCATGATGGATCAAGCGACGTTAGGAATTACTTGGAAACTTGCTAAAAACATACAGCTACAAGCTGAATATCACAAAGTTAAGGGTACGGGTAGATTAGCACCTATATTCACCCCGGACACAGTATTAAATAATAACAAGTATTGGGATATGTGGGCTATGCAGCTTATGTACTGGTTTTAATAGGTGCGTAAATTTGTCAGCTTATCTACTAAGATAATGGGCGTTTTGATGGCCTTCCTATTATTTGCTAGTGTTTCGATAACTTATTTGTGGGTGAATAAAAATAATCAGGATTATGCTGTTCAACGGCAAACATTACTGGATCAGGATCAAAAACAATTTGGGTTCATCCGAGGCCTACTGCGAGCCAGAGTGGAGACTTGGTTCGAGTCTTTTATTCACTTTCAAGCAAATTCCGCGGATGATATTGAAGCCACTGCTCTTTTCTTCGAAAGTGAGTTTGATTATTTACAACTTAATTGGCAGATCAACAACTTATGGTTATTTGATAACGATAATAAGTTACGTTTTAGTACAACTGAATATACTCAAAATTATGTTCTTGCAGACGTTGCAAAGGTTATTAACTCTCAGTCATCCGTTTCTAATATTCGTTGTTATGAAGACTGTCAGCAACAAATTAGCATGCCAGTTTTGTCTAACACAGGTGAAGTTGTTGTGTTATCAGTCAGTAGCTCGTTGTTGGAAGTTTTAGCAGCAGTCAATCGTTCTACATTTGCTAAGTTAGCGATCTTAGGTACCAATAAACCAGTGGCTTCAACTTTAAACGTTCAAAATTTAAAGTTGAAGCCACCAATTAGCCTTGCAAATAAAAAATTCATGCAAGAAATTCTTGCCGTTTTACCCAAAACTCTCCTTATATCAAAAATGCTTGATTCAGGTTATCGATTAGCAGTGAGGGATAACGTATATTTATTGAACTTACTACCTATCGATCCACATCTTGAAAGTTCAATTTACTTAATGTTTGTGCATGATATTAGCGAAGTCTTTTTGGCACATAAACAATATCAAACGCAGGTATTGGTGATATCTATTATTGTAGTCGTTTTATGTATCATTGCTTTATTCCTAATGACATGGCAATTTCGCCGTCGCTTGCTGTTAGTGGCTGAACAGTTACCTCTTCTAGCACAAAAAAAGTATCAAGAATTTCGTCTTCGTAAATTTGCAAAGGGTCGTTTTTTCGTTGACGAGATTGAACTCTTGCAAGATTCTGCAGCTCTACTCGGTGAAGAGTTAGAGTTATTAGATGAAAGGATTGAACAGAATACTCGAGAGTTAGAAAATATTGCCATGTATGACCGCCTGACGAATTTGCCTAATCGTAATATGCTGAATTATCAACTAAAAAAATTACTAGCATCCATAGGACGAGATTCAAACAAGTTAACACTCATGTTTCTGGATTTTGATAAATTCCGTAAGGTTAACGATACTCACGGTCATGATGTTGGTGATGCATTTTTGATCAATGCAGCACAAAGAATACATGGATGCTTGCGTGAATCGGATATGTTGTTTCGTTTTGGTGCTGATGAATTTGTGGTGATGTTTTTAGAAAAAAGTACTAGTGAAGGAGCACCTGTACTAGCAACTAAACTAATTGATAGTTTTAGAGAACCAATTGCCGTCGATGAGTTATTGTTTTATACCTCTAGCAGCATCGGTATCGCAAGTACTGAAGATGCATCAATGTTAGTGGATGACTTGATAAGGCAGTCAGATATGGCGATGTATGCCTCCAAAGATTCTGGAGGCGGTAGGTATAGCACTTTTAGTGATGTTATGCAGAAAGCTGTATTACGTAAAGTCGAATTAGAAAATGAAGTACGTGAGGCCCTTGAAAGAGGTGAGTTTTGTTTTGCTCTCCAACCTCAAGTAGAAATTGCATCGGGCAAACTATTTGGATTTGAAGCACTTATTCGATGGTTTCACCCCGAACGTGGATTTATTCCGCCAGATGAATTTATACCACTGATTGAAAACACAGAAAACATGTTGAAAATAGGTTATTGGGGACTTAAAAAAGCATTTGAGATATTACAGCAACTCGATAAGTTGGGATTTGAAAACCTTAAGGTAGCTGTGAATTTATCTGCAAGTCAGTTTTTGGATCCTGACCTTTTGCCATTCTTACGTGAGCAAGTCAAAATATTTAATCGTGACCCTTCACAAATTGAATTAGAGCTAACAGAAAGAACGGTGGTGCTTGATATCGAACAAACTCTTGATACCATGCGACAGCTAAAGGGGATGGGTTTTATATTTTCAATTGATGACTTTGGTACGGGCTACTCGTCGTTAGCTTATCTGAAACAGATGCCTGTTGATATTATCAAGATAGACAGAAGTTTTGTTTCAGGTATGAGTGATAATAGCGCCGATATGCAAATTGTCTCCTCTACGATTGCGATGGTACAAAAATTAGGTATGCAAGTGGTCGCAGAAGGTGTTGAAACCTCAGCACAAATGAAGCTGTTACGAGGTTTACAATGCGAAATAGGTCAGGGCTATTTTATCTCTCGTCCAATCCCTGAAAGCGAACTTTACTCTATTTTACCTGAGAAACTACAAGGTGGTGTGTGGGACAAACTAGACCAATTAGATACTAAATCTTAGTTGTACTCGTAGTTAAGGTGTACAGTAAGATTTCCACCTGTGTATTACCTTCTGCTGTTAAAATTATCTTTCATAATATTGTATATATATGATCCGCTTTATTTAATTCTCATTCATAGGACTTTTGATGAAACATCACTTTTATAACCGTTTAGCTCAGCAAATAGAAGATACAAAAGCTCAAGGACTTTTTAAAAATGAACGCATCATTACATCAAGCCAACAAGCTGATATTGAAGTTGAGCATAAGCAAAAGGTACTTAATTTTTGTGCTAATAATTACTTGGGATTAGCTAATCATCCAGAACTGATAAATGCAGCAAAAGCAGGTTTGGATAGCCACGGTTTTGGTGTGGCGTCGGTACGTTTTATTTGTGGTACACAAGATATCCACAAAGAGTTAGAAACAAAGATAAGTGACTTTTTAGGCACACAAGAAACCATTCTTTACCCTTCATGTTTTGATGCAAACGGTGGTTTATTTGAAACTATTTTGGATGCTGATGATGCCATTATTTCTGACTCACTTAATCATGCGAGCATTATAGATGGAGTAAGACTGTCCAAAGCTAAACGTTATCGTTACGCAAATAATGATATGCAAGCTCTAGAAGCCCAGCTCATTCAAGCCGACGCAGATGGCGCGCGGACTAAGCTTATTGCCACAGATGGGGTATTTTCTATGGATGGTGTGATTGCAGATTTGGCATCAATTTGCGATTTGGCAGATAAGTATCAGGCTTTGGTCATGGTAGACGATTGTCATGCTACTGGATTTGTTGGTGAAAATGGCCGAGGAAGTCACGAATATTGTAATGTAATGGGAAGAGTTGATATCTTAACCGGCACTTTGGGTAAAGCCCTAGGTGGGGCGTCTGGTGGATACACATCGGGCAAAAAAGAAGTGATTACTTGGTTACGTCAACGCTCTAGGCCATATTTGTTCTCGAACTCCGTAGCTCCGCCAATTGTTGCCGCATCTTTGAAAGTATTTGAAATGATGCACGATGGAGAGCCTCTTCGTAAACAATTAGCTGCTAACGCTGCACATTTTCGCAAAAGAATGTCAGATGTTGGTTTTATACTTTCAGGTAAAGATCATGCGATCATTCCTGTGATGATCGGTGATGCACAGTTGGCCAGCGACATGGCGGATAAAATGTTACTTAAAGGGGTCTATGTAGTAGGATTTTCTTTTCCAGTAGTACCCAAAGGGCAAGCACGTATTCGTACCCAAATGTCTGCAGCCCATAGTCTTGAACAAATCGATTTAGCAGTCGATGCTTTTATCGATGTTGGCAAAGAATTAGGGATTATCTGATGAAGGCATTAGCCAAGTTGCATTCGGAGAAAGGCATCTGGATGACTGAGTGTGAAAAGCCCACTGTTGGTCATAATGATTTATTAATAAAAATTCATAAAACTGCAATTTGTGGTACTGACATGCACATTTACCAATGGGATGAGTGGGCACAAAAAACTATTCCGGTGCCTATGGTTGTAGGTCATGAGTATGTGGGTGAAGTGGTTGACATGGGCCAAGAAGTTCGCGGATTTTTAGTTGGTGACCGAGTGTCTGGTGAAGGGCACATTACTTGTGGTCATTGCCGAAATTGTCGTGCAGGTCGTCGTCATTTATGTAGAAACACTACTGGGGTAGGTGTAAATAGGCAAGGTGCTTTTGCTGAGTACCTAGCTATACCTGCATTTAATGCTTTTAAAATTCCACATAATATATCTAGTGATTTAGCTGCTATCTTTGATCCATTCGGTAATGCAGTACATACTGCTTTATCTTTTGATTTAGTTGGTGAAGACGTATTAATTACAGGTGCTGGCCCTATAGGTATAATGGCTGCAGCTGTTGCACGTCATGTGGGCGCAAGAAATGTCGTTATCACCGATGTAAACGAATACCGCCTAGACTTAGCCTCTAAAATGGGCGCTACTCGTGCTGTAAACGTATCTAACACGCAGTTGAAAGACGTGATGAACGAATTGGGCATGACTGAAGGTTTTGATGTTGGCCTTGAGATGTCAGGTGTACCATCGGCATTGCATGATATGCTCGACAAGATGAATAATGGTGGCAAAATTGCGATGTTAGGTATTCCAGCTAGTGATGTTGCAATAGATTGGAATCAAGTGATATTCAAAGGTCTAGTGATAAAAGGCATTTATGGGCGTGAGATGTTCGAAACATGGTATAAAATGGCCAGCCTGATCCAAGGAGGGCTGAATTTAAAGCCTATGGTGACGCATCAATTTTCCATTGATGATTTTCAACAAGGTTTTGATGTTATGGGCTCCGGTCAATCTGGTAAGGTAATACTCAATTGGCAGTAGTATTAAGATTAAATTTATGAGGAGAGTCGTCTAGATGGAGCAATTTGCCCATATATCTGTTCAAGAAACACAAAAAAAAATGTCTGAAGATAGTATAAGAGTTGTCGATATTCGTGACGACGCAGCTTTTGCTGCGGGGCACATTAAAAATTCCATACATTTAACTAATGGGTCATTGCATAGTTTTATGGCGGATGTTGAATTTGATATGCCCGTAGTAGTCTGCTGTTATCATGGGATAAGTAGTCAACAAGCAGCGCAGTTCTTAATTCACCAAGGTTTTGAAGAGGTATACAGCTTAGATGGTGGGTTTGAGGCTTGGCGTAAAGAGCAGTCATTTGAAGTTACACAACCTGAGCTTTGAAACAATATAGGAAGTATAATACGTTTGTCTACCCTGCTTAAGTTAGTCGCTTTTTCCAAAGAACAGCCGGCAAGATTACT
>CAZMDX010000499.1:0-3076 GCA_964564805.1 uncultured Pseudoalteromonas sp.
TCCAGAGTGATTTCTGCATTTTCTGGCGCTTCGTAAGGAGAGTCGATACCAGTGAAGTCTTTAATGTCACCTTGTCTGGCTTTTTGATACAGCCCTTTAGGATCGCGTTTTTCACATTCCTCTATAGGTGTATCAACAAATATCTCGACAAATTCACCATCACTTAATAAGTTCCGGCAAAAGTTTCTTTCAGCTTTAAAAGGTGAAATAAAAGCGGTAAGTACTATCGTGCCTGCATCGACAAAAAGTTTAGATACTTCTCCTATGCGTCTAATATTTTCCACTCTGTCTTTATCGCTAAAAGTTAAATCACCACACAATCCGTGGCGTACGTTATCGCCATCGAGTAAATAGGTATGTTTGCCGTGTTCTGCTAATTTCTTTTCTAGTAAATTAGCAACAGTAGATTTTCCTGAACCACTTAGACCTGTTAACCATAACACGCAAGGTTTTTGTTTCTTTGCCTGTGCTCTTCGAGCTTTATCAACGTCGTGCTGATGCCACGCTATGTTAGTTGCCATTAAAAATATCCTTCCATTTTTTTCTTTTCCATGGACCCTGATGAATCATGGTCAATGACTCGGCCTTGGCGCTCAGAAGTTTTAGTCAGCAACATTTCTTGGATCACTTCTGGCAATGTAGCTGCCGTAGACTCAACTGCTCCCGTTAGTGGATAACATCCCAGAGTTCTAAAACGTACTGAACGCATTTCAGGAGTTTCTCCTTCTTTCATTGGCATGCGATCATCGTCAACCATAAAATATACCCCATCACGTTTTACTACGGGGCGAGGTTTTGCTAAATATAATGAAGGAATTTCTATGTTTTCCATGTAGATATATTGCCAAATATCTAACTCAGTCCAGTTGGACATAGGGAATACACGAATACTTTCACCTTTGTTAATCTGCGCGTTGTAGACGTTCCATAATTCTGGACGTTGATTTTTAGGATCCCATCTGTGGTTTTCATCGCGAAAAGAATAAACACGTTCTTTGGCACGAGATTTTTCTTCGTCGCGCCTGGCGCCACCAAAAGCTGCATCAAACTTATAATGGTTTAGTGCTTGTTTTAAGGATTGGGTCTTCATGATGTCGGTATGTGTAGAACTACCATGGCTAAACGGGCCGACATTCATCTTCACACCTTCTGGATTAATATGCACCAATAGGTTGAGATCGTGTTTTTTGGCTATTTCGTCACGAAATGAAATCATTTCATGGAATTTCCAGGTGGTATCTACATGCAATAATGGAAAAGGTATTTTACCGGGCGCAAAAGCTTTTCGAGCTAGGTGTAATAATACTGAAGAATCCTTACCCACAGAATATAACATTACTGGATTGTCGAATTCAGCCGCCACTTCACGGAAGATATGAATACTTTCCGCTTCGAGTTGTTTTAAATGAGTCACAGTAGGAATAGAGTTAGACATGGCTTTCTCACACAAAGTTAGTTGTTTATATTAAAAAGTTCTAATGTTAGAACGATAACAAACTTCAACGCAAATTGTATGATTATTTTCTACCACAGCAAAAAGTTGACTGGTTATTATTCAGAAACTATTTACTGTGGTAATTTTGAACTTTAGTCAAGTTGGTCAAGAGTGTGTTTCACTTCATCGAAGGTATCTAAGACTAATTGATCATCTTGTTTACTCAACAAGCTGATGCTGATAATAGTGACACTACAAATAATGAATCCAGGTACTATTTCATACAGCCAATCGCTTAGGCCTTGACCGTTAATAGTTAACGGTGCATAAATCCACACTAGAACCGTAATCGCCCCTGACAGCATGCCTAAAATAGCGGACATCCGTGTCATTCTTTTCCACAATAGACTGATTAAAACAACGGGACCAAAGGCCGCTCCAAAACCTGCCCATGCGTTACTGACAAGATTCAATATAGTGCTGTCTCGGTCGTAAGCCAAGTAGATAGAAACTAAGGCCACTAACGCTACAGAAATCCTACCCACAGTGATCAACTCTTTTTGGCTTGCGTCTCTGCGAAAGAAGGCTTGGTAGAAATCACCAGTTAATGAGCTTGATGTGACTAATAACTGTGAAGAAATCGTACTCATTATAGCTGCCAAAATCGCTCCTAATAAAAAGCCGCTTATTAGAGGGTGAAACAGAATTTGTGACAGATAGATAAAGATAGTTTCTGGGTCTTGCATGTCACCTTGGGTCTTGGTGACATAAGCCAGACCAAGTATGCCTGTTGCTAGAGAACCAATGATAGAAACCACCATCCAGCTAATACCTATTTTACGTGCTGTTTTGATGTCAGTTACACAGCGGATAGCCATAAAACGCACAATAATATGTGGTTGACCAAAATAGCCCAACCCCCAAGAAAGCAAGGATATAATACCTATTGCTGACATCGCTTGCCCGGTAGAGGCATCTATGAACAGGTTCAAAAAATCAGCATCGTAGCTTGATAGCTGTGCAGCAGCACCGGTAAAACCACCCAGATCGAAAAGTACCACAACAGGCACTAATACCAAAGACACAAACATGATACAGCCTTGGACAAAGTCGGTGATACTCACTGCCATAAAACCACCAAGTAAAGTATAGGCGACAACAACACCAGCGGTGACATATAGGCCCATTTCATAACTTAAACCAAATGACGATTCAAATAATTTGCCCCCAGCTACTACGCCAGATGAAGTGTACAAAGTGAAAAAGATAACAATTACAATAGAAGAAATTAGCCTTAAACTATGACTCGTATCATTAAAACGGTTTGCAAAATAGTCAGGAATAGTCAAAGCGTTTTTTGCCAATTCTGTATATACCCTGAGTCGTGGTGCAACCCATAAATAATTCAGATAAGCTCCAATAACCAAACCTACAGCAATCCATGCACTGGATATACCAGACACATACATAGCGCCAGGCAAACCCATTAACATCCAGCCACTCATATCTGATGCCCCAGCAGACAATGCTGTAACCTTGGGGCTCAAACTTCGGCCACCCAACATATAACCTTCAACGTCCGAACTAGATTGCTTAAATGAATATAAACCAATGCCAAGCATGACCAAAAAATATAGGCCA
>CAZMDX010000500.1:0-3346 GCA_964564805.1 uncultured Pseudoalteromonas sp.
GGTGGATGTTTAAGTCGATGGGCCATCAGGACGTTTATGTACTTAACGGTGGTTTACCTAGTTGGTTAGCTCAAAACATGCCCACTGTGGCACAACTTTTCTGTCCCAGTAAAATTGGAGATT
Organism: uncultured Pseudoalteromonas sp.; assembly: GCA_964564805.1. GTDB lineage: Bacteria > Pseudomonadota > Gammaproteobacteria > Enterobacterales > Alteromonadaceae > Paraglaciecola. The sequence continues at coordinate 124 of CAZMDX010000500.1, forward strand.
TTAAAGCATCGTTTGATAAGAATTACTTTTATAGTGCTGATGAAATTATAGATCAATTAACTAACATAACGTTGCTAGACGCAAGAAGTGAAGGACGCTTTGATGGTACTCAACCAGAACCGCGAAGGGGTCTGCGCTCGGGACATGTTCCCACGTCAGTCAATTTACCATTTCAACATTGCCTTGATGGCACCTTTCTAAGATCGTCTTCACAACTAAAAGGGATATTTTCTGAATGTTTTGTGACGCAAGGCCGCTCTTTAGTGTTGAGTTGTGGTTCGGGTGTGACCGCCTGCATTTTGGCTTTGGCAGCAACTGAAGCAGGATACACAAAGCTAGCAGTCTATGACGGTTCATGGAGTGAATGGGGCGCTAGAACAGATTTGCCAGTGGAGCTGTAGGATAATAAAGCCCACAACACTTGTGTTTTGTGGGCTTTATTGGCTGTTATATAGTCGTTTCAGTGAGCTTTTTCTCAGCGTTTTCACCTAATTCTAGGTGCGATAAAAATCCATCCTGATTAACATCAAGATCGGTAAAATTAGCGCTAAGGGTATGATCTGCTTCTGCTTCGATCATACTAATAAGTCCATCTTTGTCTGCATCAAGTGCATGTACTTCCATTTCTTCAGTCTCAGCTAATATGTTAAATGATAAAAAAGTAAAAATTGATGTTAATAATAATTTTTTCATAATTTCTTCCTTCAAAGTTAATTTAAAATAGTGAATTTAAACAGCTAGTTTAATAAAGAACTCGCCTGACAGTTTTGCAATACTCGCATCAGTATTGACTAGCCACTGCTAGAACATTTTGCCGTAGCTATTGCCACCACATTCACATGTCTCTAACAAATAATATGCCAAAAATAAATTAATTATTTAAATCAATGGTTTAAGTTTTTTAGATGAGGTTTTATGAAAAAAAGAGGGAGATTTATGAAAAATGTGTCTTTTAAAACAGACAGTTATGAGGGGAGTGAACTATTATCTTTAAAAAACAATGGGATAAGGTGAGGCTTATGTGCAACATAAGCCTTAAATGAGCTGTCTAAGGAATTCAAAAGCAGATTAACTACTGATATTAGAAATCCACATAGATTGATAAGGTGTCAGCTGATATTCAAGATCCTCTAGATTTAATGTGTGCCCGCTAACAAGATCAAACCAATTGTCAGTGCCTATCAAATTCAGGTCGCTCAGTCTAATGATTTGCGCTTCATCTGATACATTATATAGACAGAAAATACTTTGTCTTCTGTCCATACTTTGACGCCAAAAACCAAAAATCTGTTCACCTAATTGTAATGTAAACTGTGTGGCATTGGGATGAAATGCGGGTTGTTCTTTACGAATATTTAGTAGCTTTATCATTCTATCGTGCACTTTGGTATGTTGACTATAAGGCGAAGCGAGCTGTCTCTGTAGCTCGGTATAATTCCACTTATGACGGTTGATAGAACGATTGTGGCTAGTGTTTTTGACTTTTTCATAATCATTACCTGTACCCAATAGGCTATGAATATAGATACCTGGAATACCCTCTAAACCAAACATTATACCGTGGGCACATATAAAGCGTTCTAGCCCCCATTTGTCGGCGCCTTTGACTGTTCCTTGGAGTGCATCATAGAGAGCGATATTGATTTCGTAGGCTTTTTGTTTGCCTTCCTCAGATTTTCGCCATGAGATCCTACCACCAAAATTTTGCATGGTATTCACTAAGGTTGTTAGCTCTTGATCGTTCAGCAGTCCTTCAGCTGGCCTAAGTCCTATACCGTCATGTGATGCAACAAAGTTAAAGAAGAATGTACCATTTTGAGCTGGTGGCATACTGCCTAGCCAGGCGTTGATGTGTTTACATGTTCCTGTTACCAAGGTATTAACTAATAATGGTGGTAATGAAAAATTGTATATGCCGTGTGCTTCATTGGCGTTGCCAAAGTACGTAAGGTTTTGTCTATTAGGAATGTTGGTTTCAGTGATGATCACTGCATCATTCACCGCATGTTCTATTAGAGTTCGTAATAAGCGAATAATTTCATGGGTTTGTTCTAAGTTGATACACGTTGTGCCTATTTTCTTCCATAGAAAAGCGACTGCATCTAAACGAAATATCCGAATGCCTGTGTCCAAGTACTGGCGCATGATTGAGACAAACGTGTCTAAAACAGAAGGGTTCCTAAAGTCAAAATCGACCTGATCATGGCTAAAAGTACACCACACCTGCTTTTCTCCGTGCTGTGTTTTGGTTAATCTGAGTAAGTCAGATGTTCTAGGCCTGACTACGTCGGATAGATCATCCTTTAATGAGGCAGTAAAAAAGAAATCGCTGCCAGGTCCCTCACCTTTGATAAAATTTTCAAACCAAGCACTTCGAGAAGAACAATGATTAATTACGACATCAGACATAACCCGATAGTCTTGGCTTATCGCTTTTATGTCATCCCAGTCTCCTAACGCTTCGTTAACACTGGAATAATCAATAACAGAAAACCCATCGTCAGAACTGTACGGAAAAAAGGGTAATAGATGCACACTATTAATAGCGTCACCACAATATTCTGTCAAAAAATCATGTAAAGAATGAAGCGGTTTTTCCCCTGACTTTTCAATGCTGTCACCATAGGTGATCAGCATGACATCTTTTTGATCCCAATTATTATGATGGCGCTTTGGCTCTATTAATGACTCAGCGTTATCTATGCGCATTGTTTTTAATAGTTGCTTACATAATAAAGAATACGATGAATGCGAAGAGTAAGAGTTTTTTAACTCAACATCATGATATATAACAGCTAAGTGATGCTCAACACGTTCTGTCAGTTGTTCTAAAACAGATAACATTCATTTCACCTTAAGATTGACTAAACTCTAAAAAATCTTGTTCAACCGCGTCTTTTAATTGATCTAAAACGTCAGGCATGGCACTGACCACACGGTTCCAGCTTGGAATAAAAGGGGTTTCCATAGGATTATCTAAGAAACTCTCACCGGCCTTCATAATATTACGAGCGAATAATTCGACTGCTTTTTCTTCGTTATGTATGTCTAACTTTAAACCATTCATAATGGCATCGTTGTTATATGTTTCGATAAAATCTAAGGCAATCCTGTAGTACGTTGCTTTTAATGATCTAAAAGACTCTGTGGTGAATGTTTCACCTTGTGTGGCAAGTTTCCTGAATAAAGCTTTGGTGATATCAATCGACATTTTAGACAGACC
>CAZMDX010000501.1:0-17980 GCA_964564805.1 uncultured Pseudoalteromonas sp.
GCCGAACTTCGTGTTCAAGTACAGTAAGGAGGTATCATGTCTAAAAATGTATACCAATTTGTTGATGTAGAGCGTATTGATCCACCTAAAAAGCCCTCCATCCTCAGACGTGAAGAATTTGCTGAAATATATCAGCCAATGAGTGAGACTCAAGTAGCGGGTCAAGCTGATCGATGTCTTGATTGTGGTAACCCGTATTGTGAGTGGAAATGCCCAGTGCATAACTTCATTCCACAATGGTTAGATCTAGCGAATGAAGGACGTATTTTTGAAGCGGCTGAATTATCAAGTAGAACCAATACATTGCCAGAGGTATGTGGACGTGTATGTCCGCAGGACCGATTGTGTGAAGGTGCTTGCACGCTAAATGATGATTTTGGTGCTGTTGCAATCGGTAGCATTGAAAAATACATTACCGACACTGCCTTTAAACAAGGTTGGCGTCCCGATATGTCTAATGTTGTTAAAACCAACAAAAAAGTCGCGATTATTGGCGCAGGTCCAGCTGGATTAGGTTGTGCAGATATCCTAGTACGAAACGGTGTAAAACCCGTCATATTTGACAAATACGAAAAAATCGGTGGTTTATTAACGTTTGGAATTCCATCTTTTAAGCTAGAAAAAGAAGTCATTGCGCTGCGTCATGAAATATTTTCTGAAATGGGAATGGAATTTGTTCTAAATACCGAAATAGGTAAAGATCTTCCTTTCGAAGATTTATTAAAAGGTTACGACGCCGTTTTCCTAGGCATGGGTACTTACAAACCGATGCAAGGTGGTTTTGATAACGAAAAAGCGCCAGGTGTCTATGAAGCTCTGCCTTACCTTATTGCTAACATTAATCGCCAGTTAGGCCTAGAAAAACTACCCGCTGACTTTATTGATATGAAAGATAAAAAAGTATTGGTGCTAGGTGGTGGTGATACCACTATGGACTGTGTCAGAACGGCCCTTCGCCAAGGTGCGCCCGATGTCACCTGTGCTTATCGTCGTGATGAGGAGAGCATGCCAGGCTCACGCCGTGAAGTCGTTAATGCACGTGAAGAAGGTGTAAACTTCAAGTTTAACCTTATGCCACTCGGTATTGTCATTGATGAAAATGGTAAAGCGATGGGTGTCAAGATGGTTAAGACTGAAATGGGTCAACCTGATGCAGAAGGTCGTCGCCGCCCTGTTAAGATAGAAGGCTCTGAACACGTGATTGAAGCTGACGCAGTCATTATTGCTTTTGGTTTCCAACCTAGTCCTGCTAGTTGGTTTGGTGACTATGGTATTATATTGGATGAGAAAGGCCGGGTACGTGCTCCTAAACATGGTAAATTCGCATTTCAAACATCAAACCCTAAGATATTCTCTGGCGGAGATATGGTACGAGGCTCTGATTTAGTAGTGACTGCCATTGATGAAGGCCGAAGCGCTGCTGAAGGTATATTGGATTATCTAGGCGTGTAAACTACTCCATATATTATGTAAACTGAAAAAGGGGCTTGTGCCCCTTTTTTGATCATATAAAAAACTAAAAATTATTCATCTCAGAAGAACATAAGAGCTCAGGGGGGAACACAAACATTATATGAACAGTGTTTTAAATTTTGTATCTTTGCTGTGTGCTGCGAAGCCTCTTTGTGGTGAAAAAATTTTTATTGAGGTAAGAGAATATCTACCCACACTAATCGATGATCTGATGAACTTTTTCTGTCTTTAATAAGGCGAAACGATGGGTCACCTGTTTTGGGCCAAAATACACCGCTTGCTTTTACTTCGACAGAGGTTGAAGGTAATACATAATCAGCTCGCATTCCCCACTCTGCAGTATGCTGGGCTGAATACTGACTATCGGATGTATGCACCTTTCCACCCTCACTTTTTGGTATAATTACATCATTAACTAATGGATGTTCAAGTAGCGCTTTAATGCCACTATTTAAACCATCCCCCTCATCTGGTGACGCATTCAGGTCACCAGCGATAACAAAGTGCTCACCTTTAAAACCTCCTAACTTACCTTTATCATCGTAGATATAATCTGACTGCTCGTTACTAAGTAGGTAGTCAGTCCAAAAACGTATTTCATCGTGGTTACGTTTACCATTACGATTTTCAGGACCATCAAATACAGGTGGCGTCGGGTGACTTGCCAATAAATGAATGGTCTGGTTGTCAATTGTGATGGGGACGTCCCAATGAGACTTAGAAGACAAACGGAGTATTTGCTGTGCTTGTTGGCTGTAATAGGGTGTGTCACTCTTGTCCTTGATAGTGGCTAATAAATTGTCCGGCATATCTTTCCAAAGAAAATATTGGAACGTACGTACTTTTTCAAATTGAATAGGGTATTTGCTGAGCACTAACATACCATAGTGACCAGGGAACAAACCAAAACCAAAGGCATCGCCTTTAGTGCCAGAAACAATGCCGTCTTTATCCAGATCCAAACCAGAATCTATGCCTGTATTAACAGGGGCAGTATAAGAGTATGGATAATCAATAGTATTTTGATTGTTTTGAGAAACGTTCAGATAATGCATTATAAAATTCTGAACGTCATGTGCAGACTGTTTTGAATAGTCAAACTCATTTAATAAAATAATATCAGGATTTAACCGTTGAATAATTTCCGAAATATTTTTAATTTGTTCATGTGCACCGTTACTTAAGTTGCTCTGCAGTTCATTACCTGAGGGCGCCTGTCCTTTTTTGGTATAATTTGTTGCATCCATGCTGACATTAAAAGTAGCAATTCGAACGCTTTGACTATTAGAAGACATACAGAATACCGTTAAGAAGATAAGAATTATTTTATTCATTGTTTAACCGTTTTGGATTACAAATAAAAAAGCCGACTATTAATAGCCGGCTTTTACGTTATCTAATATGAAGTATTAGAAGTTGTATCTAACACCAACACGTACTTCCCACAAAGATGCGTCACGGCTAACTGAACCATTATTAGGTGCATTGAAGCTGTTATACACGTACTGACCGGCATCATTTAGACTAGGGTTAACAATTGATTGTGTTCTAAAGTTAACCTTTTTCAATGTTCCCCAATCATCATTGAGTAAATTACCAAGGTTTTTAATTACGAAGAACGCACTCGCTCTATGGTCTTTAGAAAATCCAGGTAGTTCTTGTTGAACACGGATATCAAACTTAGTCCACCAAGATGCATTGTATGCATTTCGGTCTGAAATTTCTCCGCGAGCTAAACCGTTGTCGTCAATAAACTGATTGAATGCACCTAAATCAAAATCAGGTCCATATACTACTGCAGCATCATTCACTTCAGGAATGTAGACTAAACTTCTATAGCTGTTAGCGTCATTGAAGAGTCGAGCATTATCATAAGTAAGCGAGTAAGGTTGCCCTGAGCTTGCTGTACCAAATAGATTGAAGCGAGTTTTATAACCATCAACAAACTCAGTTGCATAGCCTAATTGTAAGGTAAATCTATGACGAGTTTCGTAGTTGGTAGTAGCAACAGAAGGATTCAAGGGGTCAGAAACAGCAACACCAATATAGTTAGAATATGCTACCGCACTTGTCATTGGGTTGACGTCAGTGGCATCTGTGTAAGCGTACGATGCAGTAAAATCAGCACCGTTGTCATACTCTTTATTAACACCAACTGAGAAGACAGATGATGAACCACTGTCACCATCAACATTAGTTAACAAGAAATCGTTACCACCACGTCTATCTGAGAATCTTTGTTCATTGACTGGTCGACCATCAGCAAAAGTGCTGCCTGAGCTTTGTAGAGCTAAATCAGTGATCTTTGCTGCGTCTTTTTTGTCTGCATAAAGATAATCAGCAGTAAAAACATATTCTTCATCAGATATATATGTCACGCCCAGTGAGTATTTCCACTCACGAGGAACATCAAAATCGGTGTCAGTAGCGTTAACTTGACCATCTCCACCAGTGGTGTTTTGTACTTCGTCAAACAGGGCTTGTGGCACATCGAATATTGGTTGGCCACCACCGTTGAAATCAGTAGTAAATAAATTACCTGTGAAGTCTGGGATATCGCGTTCACGTGTACCGATATTGGTTACACCATCATTCGAGTAAGCATTTGAAATCCAAACGTTTGGCGCGCCACCAGAATATAAACCAACACCACCACGGATTTCCATATTGTCACTATAAGCGTAATTAAAGCCAAAGCGTGGTTGTAAAAGACTTATGCCATCAACGCTACCATCATTACTGAAGCCGTAACGGTCTTCGAAGTTCTGGTTAGGAGTAGGGATATCACTTGTTTCAAAGAAATCATAACGTAAACCAAATTTAACAGTTAATTCATCTGTAACGTTAAAATCATCTTGCGCGTAAAGTGTACCAATCGAATAAGAAAAGTTTGCACCTGCGTCATTTTCGTTGTTAGTACCTGCTGAGTTGTTGTAATAAATACGATCAACATTACCTGCTTCAAAATCATCAATTGATCTAAAGCGATATTCACCCTCAGTATGCTGCATAAACAGGTTGAAGACGTTGAGTTTCACATACTCAACACCAGCAGTGATGGTGTGGTCATCTAAGTAGTAAGTACCCGCTAACTTAAGAGTTAAATTATCCCAATCTAAATCATTCGCTTGACGAGAATCATCCGGGCCAATATATACTGTAGCGCTTGTATCTGTTCTTATTTGTACTTCTGCAAATCCAGAATCCCCATCAGTAGATATCTGACGGAAATCTACGTCAGTTTTACCAATACGAAGTTCAGTACTGAAGTCACTGCTCCAATCAGAATACAATGATAAGACCATCGAGTTTAATTCTGCACCGCGCTCATAATAGTGATTAGAGAGGGGTAGTCTGCTAGAAGACTCATCCGATTGGTCAAGTGCAAAACCATCGTTGTAGTTGTAAACAAAAGAAGCGCGGTGTTCTTCGTTAATGTTCCAATCTAATTTCAATAGTAATTTTTCGTCTTCAACTGGTGCACTCGCAGGAGTGCTGCCGGCATCGTAACCGTATACGTCTTGAGATATTTGCTGAATCCTGGCCACTTCGGCAGGAGAAATACGGCCACCGTCAATTGCGCTGTAATTAAACAACTCAGCACCATCTAATTTTTCATAAGAGCCAAAAAAGAACAGAGTATCTTTAATAAGAGGCATTCCAAGTGTTACACCGTAACGCTTGTCAGTGTAATCACCCGTGTCATATTCTTGACCATCGATTTTATCGCCTTTCAACGAATCGCTTGTGTAGTCATAAAACGCGCTACCAGTAACTTCATTAGTACCTGACTTCGATACTGCATTAAAATTACAAGCAGTGAAACCACCATATTGCACGTCAAAAGGTGCGAGTTCTACTGTGATTTGATCAATAACATCAAAAGAAAAAGGTTGGCGAATCGTTGGATAACCATTGCTGTTTAAACCGAAGCTGTCATTCAGTTGCACACCGTCAAGTGTAAGGTTGTTGAACCTAGGGCTTGAACCCGCACACTGAACACCATTGTTGTCTTCGTCAACAAATATGCGAGGATCAGAGCGAACAATGTCCGTAATGTCACGGTTAATTGATGGTGCATTCTGAATATCATCAAAATTAAAGCTAGTAGAAGGGCCTTTTCCACCAAATACGGACATGCTTACTGCAGATGCCGTTATAACGATACTCTCCATGTCCTGTTGTGCTGCTAAGGAGAGGTCAAGGTCGAATGTTTCACCTAAGGTTAGGAAAACGTCATTAACGGTTGTGTCTTGAAATTTACTCGAATCTACTTCAACTGTATATGGCCCACCAACACGTAAACCTTTTGCTGAAAATTGTCCCGTACCACCAGTACTAGTCGTTTTGGTAGTACCTGATGGTACGTGTGTAATTTTTACAACCGTTCCAGCATCAGGGTTACCTTGAGGGCCTGAAATTATACCTGAAATACTTGAAGAGGTTTCTTGCGCCACTGCTGCAGCTGATATGCCAACCGACATAGCGACTGCAATCGCTATGCGACTGAGTTTTGTTTTTTTAAACATTATGTGTTTCCTAAGTTTATATGTTCTGAACATTTATTCCGAACTGTTGTCCGTACATAGCACCAAATGGCAATGCAGCTGGTTTGGTTGGTCGATTCAAATCGACTTCTCTTACCGTTAAATATAAGTTTAACAGATTAATTATGACACTTTTATTACAGGCATAGTAGTTATGCCGTAAATTCATCAAACTGTCTCATTTCTGAAGTCAAATCAAACAACTTATCGACATGTTTTAACAAAAAAGCAACAAACCTGACCAACGAGTCAAGTATAAAAATCTACATTGTGAACTGACTTTTAGCAAGTTCGCTGGTATCTTTCCTACCAATTAATTTCTTGATAAAACGGTTTGGTATGTCTACCCCTTTAGTTATTGCCATTTCAGGCGCATCTGGTTCCGGTAAGTCTTTGTTTACTGAGAATTTATTAAAAGAGTTCTCTGAAGAGGGAAAACCTGTTCAGATTTTACGTGAAGATCATTATTACCGCTCTCAAGACCATCTACCCATGGTTGAACGAGAAAAAAATAATTATGACCACCCAAAAGCATTTGAACATGAGTTATTAGTTGAACATTTAAAAGCATTGAAAAGTTGGAAGTCTATCGAGTACCCGCAATATTGCTATAAAACTCATACTCGCCTTGAAAAAGCCGAAACGTTAATCTCAGCTCCGGTGATTATTATTGAGGGTATTATGCTGTTGGCTAATGAAGCTCTACAACCCTTGTTCGATATAAAAATATTTGTAGATACACCCTTAGATATATGTTTATTACGCCGTATGAAAAGAGATATTGCTGAAAGAGGTCGTACCTTGGAGTCTGTGGCCAAACAATACGAGTCGACTGTTAAACCTATGTACCACCAGTTCATTTCTCCTAGTCGCTTTACTGCTGATGTGATTGTCACTCAAGGTGGTAAAAACCGAATTGCACTTGATGTGATCAAATCTCATATTCAGCAGAGTCTGCTTTAGAACCGCAAAAAGTTACAGATAACTAATAAAAATAAAAAAAGGAAATCATATGGTTAGTTTAATAGGTGTAGCGCTTATGCTGCTCATCGCATTTGCATTGTCATCTCACAGAAAATCCATCAACTGGCGCACAGTTGGTGGAGCATTTGCTATCCAGGCCTGTGTAGGTGCATTAGTGCTATATTTTCCACCCGGCAAACAATTTTTACTGTCGTTAACCAGCTATGTGGAAAATATTATTAGCTATAGTCAAGATGGTATTACCTTTATCTTTGGCCCTTTAGGTAATAAATCGATGGGTTTTATTTTCGCTTTTAATGTGTTGCCAGTAATCATATTTTTCTCCTCGCTGATTACTGTTTTATACCACCTTAAAATTATGAATATCATTATTCGAGTTATTGGTGGATTTTTACAATATTTTCTTAAAACCAGTCGTCCGGAGTCTATGTCTGCAGCAGCCAATATTTTTGTTGGTCAAACCGAAGCACCATTAGTAATTAAACCTTATATCCCTAACTTAACCCGATCTGAACTTTTTGCTGTAATGGTTGGTGGTTTAGCTTCCATCGCAGGCTCAGTTATGGCCGGTTATGCAAGCATGGGTGTTGATATAGAATATTTATTGGCAGCGAGCTTTATGGCGGCACCTGGTGGTTTATTAATGGCTAAAATTATTATACCTGAAACAGAGCAGGTCAAAAATGAACTCACCAAGGAAGAAGAACAAGACAATGAGTATGCAAATATTTTTGATGCCGCAGCCAGCGGCGCAGCTAATGGTTTACATTTAGCATTGAACGTTGGCGCAATGTTATTAGCTTTTATCGGTTTAATAGCATTATTAAATGGACTCATAGGCTGGGGTGGCAGTTTCTTTGGAGCCGAAGACATAAGCTTTCAGGTAATATTAGGTTACGTGTTTCAACCGATTGCTTGGACACTAGGTGTACCATGGGAAGAAGCAAATATAGCGGGTAGTTTTATTGGTCAAAAAATGGTGGTAAACGAGTTTGTTGCCTACCTTGATTTCCTTAAGTATCAAGACCAACTTTCTCCTATTACTCAGGCTATTGTCATTTTTTCTTTGTGTGGATTTGCAAACTTTTCGTCTATCGCCATATTAATGGGTGGAATAGGCGCAATGGCACCCACTAGGCGTAAAGAAATAGCTCAATTGGGTCTAAAGACCGTATTAGCAGCTACTTTGGCCAATTTAATGAGTGCAGCTTTAGCAGGGTTCTACCTCAGCCTTTAAACAAAAAGATAAGTAGGGAGAAAATGATGATGGAATTAGTAGCAGTAGATTACAGGGCACCTAATGCAGACAAACTTTTTGTAGAATCTTTACATAAAACTGGCTTTGGTGTTTTGAAAAATCACCCGATTAGTCAAGACAGAGTTAGTAGTATTTATGAGCGCTGGCAGGCTTTTTTTAATAGCGAAGAAAAAAATCAATTTACCTTTAATAAAAATACACACGATGGTTTTTTTTCCACTGAAATATCAGAGACAGCGAAAGGCTTTAAGAAGAAGGATATTAAAGAATATTTTCACTTTTATCCTTGGGGACGTTGCCCAGATACTTTAAAACAAGAAATAGCAGATTATTACCGAGATACCAATTCACTTGCTTCAGAATTACTTGCATGGGTTGAGAAGTATTCACCTGCAGAAGTGTCAGCAAAATATACCCAATCTTTATCAAGTATGGTGACTGATAGTGAACAGACATTGCTACGCATTTTGCATTATCCACCTTTAGATGGTTCTGAAGAGCCGGATGCAATTCGTGCAGCTGCTCATGAAGATATCAACTTGCTCACTTTATTACCATCGTCCAATGAACCAGGTCTACAGGTTAAAGGTACCGGTGATACATGGATAGATGTGCCGTGCGATTTTGGTAACTTGATCGTTAATATTGGCGACATGCTTCAAGAAGCATCAGGCGGATATTTTCCATCAACCAGTCATAGAGTGGTTAACCCACAAGGTAGTGATCAAACTAAAGCGCGTGTTTCTCTACCTCTGTTTTTGCATCCTAATCCAGAAGTTGTGTTATCTGATAGATATACAGCTAAAAGTTACTTGAAAGAGCGTCTTGAAGAGTTAGGTGTCGCTTAATCTAAAGTCTTTAAAGTATGGCCACCTGTAATAATATTCAGGTGGCTTAAAAGTGAAAATATTCAGATTCTGGATGCTATAATTGATAATTACTTTTTTTGTAAACATTTATGGACAACTGTATCAAAAAAACACCTACAAATTGCTTAGAAATTCTAGTTTGCTTTGGTATTTATCTTCATCATGTTTATTACTGGCTTTATTTTTTGCCTGCTTAAAATAACGTTCGCTTTGCTGTAGCTCACCTATTTCATAATAAGCACGAGCAAGCCCAAAGTAGACCTCATGTTTACTTTTGTCTAATGCTAAAGCCCTACGAAAGTGAGTAAGGGCTTGGTCCCAATGTTTTTGCTCTAGTTCTTGCTCACCCAAATTGACATGGTAATAAGGGTTGTTATTTCGTTGAGCGTCCACTTTTTTCAAAATATTTTCAGCTTCATCAATACGTCCAGTAAACGTATACAAGTAAGCTAAGTTTTCAAGAGCAGTCAAACTATCAGGGTTTATAACAAGTGCGTGCTGGTAAGCTTTTTCAGCCTGTGGAAAATACTCACTTAGTCGGAAAAGAATACCAAGGTTGACCCATGCAGAGTCGAAGTTTGGTTTTACAATCAAAGCTTCTCGGAAGTAAGCATAAGCCGTCACAAAGTCTTTTTGTAAAAAAGCATCCGCTCCCTTGTTGTTGTAAAACATCGATAAAACAGCTTGTTTAGTGACTACTTTTTTGGGGAACCCATATCTTAAAGGCTGGGGATCAAAATCAACCTGGTAACTGCGGCTATTCAGTACAAAAACATCCGCTTGTCTTGGAGCTAGGATTTTTATATTAATATGTCCGTTTAGCAAACTAAAACCCGCGCGCCTTGTCCAATACTCTGGGATCATTATCTCTTGAAAGTAGGCGCTGAATCCGGCTTCGCTCGCTAACGCATAGGTCATTATAGACAGTGATAAACAATTCGCAGCTTGAAAATGAAAGGTATCATTCGCATTGGTATTTGCATCGCCTTGGTAAAGTAAATTTAATTCAGAGCGGTCAAATATAGCTTTTACTAATGCCTCCATTTGAGCATTTTTATTATTCACTGGCTCAAGTGTTGAGGCTACGAATGCCTTAGCAGTATCATCTAAATAAAAAATTTGTTGTTCTGACTGGATGCTGACTTCTGAAAAACCTGAAAAACCTTGGTCGTACAACAAGTGCTCAGAAGGAGGGATTTTGATTATTGTAGACTGGCATGCCGTAAAAAATAAACCAACAATAATCGAAATGAAAACATTCTGAATAAATGAAAGCTGTTGCATAATAAACACTCCCAGCAGAATCAATATACTATTAACATAGCTGCCAATAGACATAACTGCTAATTAGAAAATCGTAAAATTCGTTAAATCAGACTTTTCCAGTTTTGCTATTGACTTCTTTTTAATAAGCTTCAATTAATGATCACTGCGTTGAAAGTTGACTAATTCGAAATATGTTTTACCTAACCCAAAGAACACCACACCTTTTTATTTAACATTGAAGCAAGTTAAGGTTTTTCTTGGTCTATTTGCCTTCATCATTTTCTAAACATCATCTCGTCCATATTGATATGTCAAAAATTAATTGTGTAGACGTCTACAAATATCCTAAGACTGCCAAAACATAATATAGCTTGGGAAATTGCAAATAAACGACTCGAAAATACACATCGGTTTTTACGCAATGGTTTTAAAAAACGCATCAGCGCCATTATGATTAAAAATGGCAACCACGTAGTTGAGTTTGTGTGGTGTTTTAGATAAGTGCTGACAAGTGTCTTATGCATCAAAATGGAACTCAAAATTTTGAGACAAATATTGTATATTTTCCTAATGGTAGGAAAGCAAAGTCGTTTAATTATTATACCTAATTCAAACCTTTCCTTTTTTCTTATTAACGAGTACTCAAGATTTCTATATATTAAAAACGCACAGTCAAGCCAAGTTGCTTAGGTACTGCGAAGTAATAATTAATATTGGTAGACAGTTTGTCACTTTATTCTAAAAGTTTGATTGGCAAAAATAATTATTGAATTAAAGTACAATGAATTTTAATTGGCATACAAAAATATGTTAAACCAGTCTTTGAATTTATTCTCTCGGTTTAAATACGGTCTTTATTGTTTTTTTAGCAAAGATTTTAACTTTATCCTAGTTCAAAAATGTTTTTACGTTCTATAAAACTTGTTTAAATTTTTGTATTTTTGATCATAGCAAAATATTGTAGGTTCACTCGACACAGTGGGAAAAGCTTGTCAGCCAATAAATGTGATAGTGACGAGTAAAGTAGTCGCGTTTCTCGCACATTACCTGTTACTTAAAAAATACGTTCTATTTATAAAAACGTCTCAAACTTTCAATATCAAATTTATATTTTTGAATAACTCAATATTCAGACTTTTGAATTGTTTTATAACACGAGCAGACGTAATAGACTTAAGCATCATTTTCCCTAACTAATTGTAAATAAAGAAGACAATATGAAAATAGCTATTTTAGGTGCCATGGATCAAGAAATAACTCTTATTCGTGCATCTCTAGAAAATTGCCAAGAACAACATTTTAATCACCTTACGGTATACACTGGCAAACTGGGTGAAGTAGAAGTGGCTTTGGTCAAATGCGGAATAGGTAAAGTAGCGGCATCCGTATCAACTAGTGTTGTAATTCATCATTTCGATCCCGATTTTGTCATAAACACCGGCTCAGCCGGCGGTTTTTCGAGTCATCTCAACATTGGCGACATTGTAATAGCGACGGAGTTACGCCATCACGACGCGGACTTAACTCACTTTGGCTATGAATTTGGTCAATCTGCAGGTATGCCAGCGTATTTCGAATCTGACAAAAATTTACTTAAGCACGCCTCTCAAGCTGCTGCTAATTTGCAAAACGTTCAAGTACAACAAGGGCTTATTTGTACAGGAGATTCGTTTGTTGGAAGCGATGAAGCCGCCGCTATTATTAAGAAAAACTTCCCTTCTGCTTGTGCAGTAGAGATGGAAGGTGTTGCCATTGCTCAGAGCTGTTATTTATTAGGTACACCCTTTTTGGTGATCCGCTCTTTATCTGATATTGCCGGCAAAACTTCGACCGTTTCTTTTGAAGCATACCTCGATCAAGCAGCTAAAAATTCAGCTAACCTTGTCATGCAAACTATTGCAAGATTAGCCTAATGCAGAACCTTATCAATACCCTACTCAGCGAGTATTTTTTGCTATTTTGGGTATTGTTATTGGTCGTATTGATTGAACATTACTTACCTTGGCCTGACAAGTTCCACCCCATTAGTTTTATAAAAGTATTAGCAAAAGGAATGCAGGCTAAAGTACTTTTTGTGGAACGAAACTCCATCAGGCAACAAAAAGTATCAGGCGCATTAGCTTGTATCGTTTTGTTACTACCTTTTTGTAGTATATTAATAGTCGTTAAATACTTTTCTGAATACCCTATCTTTTTTGAAGCATTAATGCTGCTTGTTGCTTTGAGATTCAAAGACATTATTAAACAAACACAGAGAGTCACTGCGGCATTATCGAAACAACAAAAAATGTTAGCGAGACATGCCCTGTCACAAATAGTCTTAAGGGAAACACAGAAGATGTCCTCCTTAGGTATGGTCAAGGCCAATATAGAGTCAATATTATTACGATATAGCTATCAGTATTGTGCGGTGATTTTCTGGTATCTAATAGCGGGAGGAGTAGGCGCCCTGACCTATCGCCTAATCTACGAATTATCTTTGTGTTGGAATAATAAGTTACTTAAGTTTAGACATTTTGGCCAGCCTGCAAGGCACATTGTTAACATATTACAGTGGTTACCGAGCAAGTTAGCCTGTTTGAGTATTGTGTTCGTTGTCAACATTAGCCAAGGCACAAAAGCGTTATTTCAGCGTATCAGTTATCAATGTAATCATTTGTTTATTTTAAACTTGTGTGGGGCAAGTTTTGGCATCGAGCTTGGCGGACCGGCTTATTATGAGCAACAAAAAGTCCGTTCCAGCAAATGTGGTGGGAACAGGCCGGTCATCCTATCAGATAATACTAGAGCTATAGCGGCAACAAATCGAGCAACATGGGTATGGTTAACGCTATATTTTATGGGTTGTACGTTATCATTTTTAGTGGCTAGGTAATTGACTTGGTAATGACTAATCCCCTTTACACTGTGCAACGTACTATTTATTATCAATATCCACTTAACTAGACAAAGATTATCATATGTTTAACCGTGTTACCTTTTGGGTATTGGGCTTACTAAGTTTTGCCGCTTATTCTGCTAATGTCAGTAATATCAGCCAGCAAGAATTACTCGTGGCAGACTCAAACAACTTAGCCATAATAGATGTCCGCACGCCTGAGGAGTTCCAACAAGGGCATGTGCCGAATGCGATAAATGTACCTTTAAGTAAGATTATTGGTGACCCTTCTGTTTTGTCTTTCCCGAAGCAAAGAACAATAGTGCTTTACTGTCGTTCAGGTTACCGAGCAGGTAAAGCCGCAGAAGCGTTAGAAAAAAATGGTTACCAAAATTTACGGCACCTTAAAGGTGATATGCAAGGTTGGTTAAAAGCGGGATTATCTATTGAAAAGTAATGTGAAAAATTTATTATTTGAAAATTTTAGAGGTAGGTAGAATTAGTTATGAATATTACTCTAACCACACCAGCCATGTTATTCCCGGCAATATCTTTGCTACTGCTTGCCTATACCAACCGGTTCTTAGCCCTTGCTAGCATTATAAGAAGTTTTGATTTAAGTGATAATAACGAAAATGACCAGGAGCAAATCCAAAATCTGCGCTCACGCATTCAGTTAATCAAAAATATGCAAGGCGCGGGCATGGGCAGTTTTTTCTTGTGTGTATTGTCTATGTTAGCAATTTACGCTGAGTATCAAACAATAGGAAGCTCAATATTCGCCTCTAGTTTAGTGTTATTGTTGTATTCACTATGGCTATCGGTGAGAGAAATACACATTTCTGTCGAAGCACTGGATATGTATTTAAGTAACTTAAATTTACCCACTAAAAAACGCTCTTTAACTAAAACCAACACGCAACGATAAATACAAAATAACATGAATCGGAACATATTTAGAACATAGCTAGGTAGGCCTACTCTTCTTAAAATGGCTCTACCTGACTTTTCATCTAAAATTTATGCGAGCAAATTTTCGTTTGCCAACCTGCAATACGACCTGATGAGCTTGGTCAAACTGATGTTTAATGTTATCGACTTTTTCACCATCGAGCTTCACTGCACCTTGCTTAATCATACGCAGGGCATCAGAGGTCGAATTGACTAAGCTCGTGTCCTTCAACACATTCGCAATCATCAGACCTCCGATTGGTAGTGAAAATTCAAACTCTGACATTTCATCAGGGATGGCATTTTTCTGAAAGCGTTGAATAAAATCTTGGTGCGCCGACTCTGCATCTTGTTTATCGTGAAAACGCGCAATCAGCTCTTTTGCTAAATCAATTTTTGTATCCCGTGGGTTAGCCCCTGCTTCAACCTTTTGTTTAATGACTTCGATTCCTTTTTTAGGGGTAAAGCTCAACAAGTCGTAATAACGCCACATTAAATCATCTGATATCGACATTATTTTACCAAACATGTCATTGGGTGCATCAGTAATTCCAATATAATTGCCCAAAGATTTAGACATCTTTTGCACACCATCCAACCCTTCAAGCAAAGGCATCATCAATACTGTTTGTTGCCTTTGACCTTCATATTTTTGTAATTCTCTACCCATCAAAAGATTAAACCGTTGGTCCGTGCCACCCAATTCAACATCCGCTTGTAACGCAACTGAATCCCAACCTTGCACAAGAGGATAGAGAAATTTATGGATCGCTATAGGTTGTCCAGACGTGTAACGTTTTTTAAAGTCATCTCTTTTTAACATACGCGCAACTGTCTAGTTAGAAGCAAGTTTTATCATGCCTGTAGCACCCAATTTATCCATCCACTGGGAGTTAAATCGAATAGTCGTTTTTGCTGGGTCAAGGATTTTAAATACTTGCTCCTTATATGTTTCGGCGTTGGCCAATACATCTTCTTTTGTTAATGGCTTTCGAGTGATGTTTTTGCCAGTAGGATCGCCGATCATGCCGGTGAAATCACCAATCAGAAATATGACCTCATGACCTAAATGTAGATCTGGTGCGGTAGGATCAAAACCGGCTTTAATTTTTAGTGGTTTACCTTCTTTTAGTTTGGCAATCAGTTCATCTGTTAATAATATTTCCTCTGCTCCGCGCTGAATCTCAGCCATCGCACCTTGCCAATCTGTCATTTTTATAACCTTGTTAAAAATATACTTTCTATACTATTTTACTTGCCAAGCCCCAGCAATGACAGGGTTATGATATTTTTTACGTTAACTAAAAGTCATTATATACACTGAATAAACTGCTCAAAAAACCAGCTGCAGCTGGAAAATCATCTGTAATCCATATATTCTCTCACTACGTTATCTATCTTGTGTTGTATTTGTGATTAAAAAGACCTTCAAAAACCTGCCTAAACCACATAGATGGCTTATATCTGCGGTTGCTGGTTTTTTATTTATTTTGTTTCTTTTCCCATCTGAACCTGTCAGTGCGTTCAAAAATTTAGGCTCTACTTTAGAAATAGGGAAACGTTATGATCTAGAAATTAACTTTGATACGTTTCCTGTTCAAAACTATTCTGGTCTTAAAGAAATAAACGAAGTTCAGTCAGTCGTCGTCGAGAAGGGCGATAATTTAGCGATGATATTCAAACGCAATGGTTTGTCACCTCAGCAAACATATCATGTCAGCAAAGCAGGAGAACTAGCCAAAAGACTTCTTAAAATAATGCCTGGTGAGGTATTAAAATTACAAATAAACTCACAGGGTCAGATAGTTACCCTACAATATCCATACTCAAGCACGGATACATTAATTGTCAGTAAAGCTGAGGATAATACGTTCACCAGCAAAATTGAAACTGTCGACGTTGATACCCGCTTAAATTACACCCAAGGTAAAGTGACTAACAGTTTTTGGAATGCGGGCCTGAAGGCAAATTTAACCGATAATCAAATCATGCAAGTCGCGGGTATTTTTGGTTGGGATATTGATTTTGCCTTAGGTCTTAGATCTGGAGATAGTTTTTATGTGATGTTTGAAGAACATTACATAAATGGCGAGTTTATTGAAAACGCAGACATAGTCGCTGCGCAGTTTGTCAACCAAGGTGAGGCGTATACAGCCATACGCTATAGTGATGGAAACTTTTATACGCCTGAGGGTCGCAGTATGCGCAAGAGCTTCTTACGTGCGCCTGTTGATTTTAGATACATAAGCTCGAGCTTCAAGAAAAACCGTTTTCACCCCGTCCAAAAACGCTGGAAAGCACACAGAGGTGTAGACTATGCAGCCGATAGGGGCACACCGGTCATCGCTGCAGGTGATGGTAAGGTAATTAAATCAGCTTATGACAAATACAATGGTCACCATGTATTTATTCAACATGGTGAAAAGTATGTGACTAAATACCTTCATTTTACTAAACGCAAAGTGAAAAGAGGTCAAACAGTCAAGCAAGGACAACTCATAGGCACGGTAGGCTCGACAGGTTTAGCATCTGGACCACATTTACATTATGAATTTTTAGTTGATGGAGTACATCGTAATCCACGGACTGTCAATTTGCCAAAAGCTGAGTCTATCGCCAAAAAAGAGAAGACTAGGTTTATTGATATCGCCACAATCAGATTGCAGCAGTTAAATAATAATAAACGTATTATGTTGGCAATGAATTAGGAGCTTTTATGCCACAACTATATTTAGGATTGATGTCTGGGACCAGTATTGATGGGGTCGATGTGGCGTTGGTTGACTTTTCTGGCTCACATCCAAGGCTGCTAGATTGTCGAACCTTTCCTTTTCCTTCTTCCTTATCTGATGGATTGCATCGACTATGTGCACCTAGCGATAATGAAATAGAGTTAATGGGCCATGCAGATAGGGCTATAGCTAAAGTATTTGCTGAAGCGTCGCTACAGTTACTGAAAGACAACTATATTCGCCCTGACCAAATCACAGCTATTGGCTCGCATGGGCAAACTATTCGGCATATACCTTTTGGGGAATTGAGTTTTAGCTTACAAATTGGCGACCCTAATACTTTAGCAGTATTAACAGGTATTGATGTCATCGCTGACTTTAGGCGAAAAGACATCGCCTTAGGTGGTCAAGGTGCGCCCTTAGTACCAGCTTTTCACAAAGCCGTATTTGCCGACCCAACAAAATCAATAGTTGTAGTGAACATTGGTGGAATTGCGAACGTCACTTACCTACCAAAATATGACTCTGATGATATTATTGGGTTTGATACTGGTCCAGGTAATACCCTGTTAGATGCCTGGTGTAAGCGACATACAGGGCAAAGTTATGATGAAAAGGGGCAATGGGCGGCGCAACGTTCAGCAGATCCAGAATTATTACAACTATTGTCCAAACACCCCTATTTTTTATTGCCCGCACCTAAAAGTACCGGGCGTGAGCAATTTAATTTGCCATGGTTGGATCACAATCTAAGCTGTATAGCTCGCCACATCGAACCACAGGTTGTTCAGGCAACATTAGTGATGTTGACCACCGATACGATTGCTAAGCAAGTTTTACAATTTAAAGATGTTGAGCAAGTGTATATTTGCGGTGGAGGAGCTCGAAATGAGTTTTTAGTAGAAGAGCTCGAGTCCGAACTACATGAATGTGAATTATTCACCACAGATGAATTGGGCGTAGAAGCCGATGCAGTTGAAGCGATGGCGTTTGCATGGCTTGCCTATGCCCATATCAATAAG
>CAZMDX010000502.1:0-8581 GCA_964564805.1 uncultured Pseudoalteromonas sp.
ACTCATAATCAGGTCTTTGCCTTTTATATATTTACTTTCATAATATGGTCAGGTTTTATACCTTTTTTTAATTATAATGTCTAATTTACCTATATTAGTAATGTGTGAAAATCAATAGGAAAATCGATGTCAGTATCAAATAACCAATTATTACAATATCTTAATGTATTACTAAAGCCAGAAAAAATAAAGGATTACTGCCCCAATGGTTTACAAGTGGAGGGAAAAATAAATATCGCTAAACTAGTAACAGGTGTGACTGCCTCACAAGCGTTAATTGATCAAGCTGTATCTATCAATGCCGACGCTATTTTGGTACATCATGGATATTTTTGGAAAGGCGAGACACCTTGCATAACAGGTATGAAAAGAAAACGCATACACTCGTTATTGCATCATGATATCAATCTTTATGCCTATCATTTACCATTAGACATTCACCCAACTTTGGGCAATAACGCTCAACTAGCTAAAGTGTTAGGAATTGTAGATATCACACCTTTAGAACAACATAATTCTCAGTCTGTGGTTATGCAAGGTAGGTTCGATGGTGGCATTTATCCTACAGACTTGAGTAAGTTGTTAACTAATACGTTGACTAAAACACCATTACACGAGCCAGCAAAAAAAGCTAAAATTAAGACAGTTGCTTGGTGTACAGGAGGTGGACAAGGTTACATCGAAATGGCAGCCGAGCAAGGCATTGATGCTTATATTACCGGTGAGGTATCAGAACAAACCATACATACCGCACGGGAAATGGACATTCATTTTTACGCCGCTGGGCATCATGCGACTGAGCGCTATGGTGTGAAAGCGTTGGGTGAGTATATTCAACAGGAATTAGGAATTGAGGCTGTGTTTATTGATATTGATAATCCAGCTTGAGGTATATCCGATAAATGGAAAACTACAGACAAGATCAAAGTTTTGATAAATTTGCAGATAAATTCGAAAAAAATATCTATGGTTCGACAAAAGGCAGATTGCGCCATGAGTTAATAGTGCATCACATGCACGACTGTTTACCTTTAAAAGAGATGTCGTTGCGAAAAGGCATGCCATTGCAAATTTTGGACGCAGGTGGTGGTACGGGTATCATGACTGAGGTCATGCTTAGTCTAGGTCATGAGGTAACCTTATCAGATTTATCTTCTGAAATATTATCTCTGGCAAAAAACAAGTTAGGTACCCATCCCAATTTGCATATCCAGCATATGGGTATCTTGTCAATAGATAATAAAAAAAAATATGACTTAGTTATCTGTCATGCAGTTTTAGAGTGGCTTCAGCATCCTTTTGAGGTTATATGCAAGCTCGTAGACTTAGTTAAACCAGGTGGATATTTATCTCTTAGCTTTTTTAACCATGATGCACAATTGTTTGGAAACATGTTATACGGCAATTTTGATTATGTTGAACAAGGTATGACGAATAAAAATATTGTCAAGTTGAGCCCTAAAAATCCACAAAAACCAAAGGTTATTTTATCTCAACTTGAATCTTTGCCTGTTCAGGTCATTAAGCAAGCCGGAATTCGTTGTTTTCATGACTATTTAAAACAACCAGAAAAACAAGCCAGTGAATATGAACAACTAAAGCAGTTAGAAATACAATATGGCTCTACTGAACCATATTTATGGTTGGGCAAATATTTTTTAATCATTACCCAGAAGGATCTGTAATGATGAGCTGAATTACTCAGTTAATAGTTTTTCAATATCCTGGAGCATCTCAGCAGGTTTAGTGGTGGACGCATAGCGTTTGGTTACTTTACCTTGTTTATTGACCAGAAATTTAGTGAAGTTCCATTTAATCGTTTTGCTACCCATCACCCCAGGCGCTGCTTCTTTTAGATATTGATATACTGGTGCAGCGTTTGAACCATTCACTTCAATCTTCTTAAATAAAGGAAAATTGACATTAAAGTTTAGACTACAAAATTCTTGGATTTCAGCATCTGCACCAGGCTCTTGATGACCAAACTGGTCACATGGAAAACCAAGCACCTCTAAACCTTGTGCTCCAAGTTGTTTATATAAACTTTGCAACCCTTCATATTGCGGTGTAAACCCACATTTGCTGGCAGTGTTAACGATTAACAAAACTTTGCCCTGATAGTCTTTAAAATTTATATTTTCGCCATTATTTAATATGGCATCAAACTGATATATGGTATTTGACATAAAGATTCTCTTTAAAAATAATAGTGTTATATATTGTCATTATCTAGCAGTGTTTCAACTATTTAAGTTAATAATTTTTAATTAAGTTAAGCCTTGATAAAGGAAAGCAAATTGGTTCAAAAAATAGCGTTTATTGGATTAGGTGTTATGGGGTATCCCATGGCTGGACATTGTAAAAAAATGGGGTATGACGTTACTGTATTTAATCGTACCACCCAAAAAGCTCAAGCTTGGGTAAATGAATTTTCGGGAAACGTTGCATTTACACCTAAACTGGCGTCACAGCACGCTAACATTATTTTATTATGTGTAGGTAATGATGATGATTTACGTTCTGTTATGTTAGGTGAACACGGAATACTGGCAGGCGTAAATACCGGGGATATAGTTGTTGATCATACTACTGCTTCAGCACAAGTAGCTCGAGAGATGGAAAAATTATGTGCTAAAAAAGGCGTTGGATTTTTAGATGCGCCAGTATCTGGTGGGCAAGCGGGTGCTGAAAATGGTCAATTGACGGTGATGTTAGGTGGTCATCAAACACATTATGATGCTGTTGAACCTATTATAAATTGTTATGCAAAATTTAGTCAGTTACTTGGTGATGTGGGAAGTGGGCAACTGGCTAAAATGATGAATCAAATCTGTATTGCTGGAACAGTACAAGGACTAGCTGAAGCGATCAATTTTGGAAAAAATGCTGGTTTAGACTGTCATGCGGTTATCGATGTTATCTCAAGGGGAGCAGCACAATCTTGGCAAATGGAAAATAGATTTGAAACAATGCTCGCAGGCAAGTTTGATTTTGGATTTGCTGTTGATTGGATGCGTAAAGACTTAGATATCGCTTTAAATGAAGCAAAAAGAAATGCATCTACATTGCCCTTAACCGCATTAATTGACCAGTTTTATGCTGATGTTCAAAATATGGGAGGAGGGCGATGGGACACGTCTAGCCTATTAACTAGGCTAGAAAAATAAATGTAGTTTACAAAAATTATATCAGTGGCTCAACGTGCCACTGATGATCTCGAAAACAAACTTTTGTTCTGTCGTATTCTCTTTCAGCTCGCCAAGTACGTTTGTTTAATTTAACTACAACACCTGGATACACTCTTTTGTTGCCGATAAGTTGAATGTTAGTTTGGTACTCTTCTTTAGCGTCATCCATTTCTTTGGTTTTACTTTCGAGCCATTCCAGCAGCTGTGTTTCATTTTGAAACAACTGATTAGCTTCGTCTACTCGTTCTTGCATATCTTTTGGAATATATTTTCCGTTAATCGTGCCGATGCGAACAGAGTGTCTATTATTATTTTGTTTCATTTGCTTTAAAAGTTCATCAAGCGTGTCTTTACGCTCTAACAAAATATTAAAACCGTCACTAAAATCAATGCTTAAATTACTACCAGAGACAGCACCTAAAGTACCTGCTGTGATTTTATCTTGGCATTTAATAGTACAAGCAAAAATATTTCCATTAGGATTATCTAAATTCCCAATCGTCACTTTCCCTCGGCAATTAATTCGGCTATATGCTAGTTGTCTGCCAACGGTAACATCACCGATGCAACTGATATCTAAACCTTGACCATGTTGCACATGTACGCTGCCTTTAGAGATCAAGTTAGTACTGTATTCAGTGCCACTTTCATTTACTTTGCCCATAGCACCTTGAGTAATAATGATATCTCCACCAGCATGGATAGTTGCAGATTCTACAAAACCATTTACTGTCACGTCACCAGAAGCAAAAATGACCATTTTTTCAGTTACGTCACCATTAACTAAAACGGATCCATCATAATCAATATTTCCACTACCTACATTGACACCTTTACAGTTAAAAATATCATCAACCCACATCTTTTGGTCTTTGAATTTTGGCATTCCAGCTATATCTGAAATCAATAAGTTTTCATCATTATCACTAATAACAGTTCCATCACCAGGACTGAATTTAATCCACTCCCCTGATTTAGTTTCAATCACATCACCCTCAACAGTAAACCCGTATCTGCCTGCAGTAGGTGGTATTCTTCGCAGAAGCTCTGCACCCTTTTGCACACATATAATCGAGCCTAAATTACGCATATCAACACGTGAAAGACCGACTTTTTGAGGCTGTAGAATTCTATCTAGTGCATTTTGTACTAGTGGTTTTAACTGAGAAGGTTTTCCGACTTTAGGTGATAAGCCTTTTGCTATGAGCTCTTCAAAAATTTCACCTGACTCTGCTTGTAACAATCGTTCAACCAAGCTTGATAAACGTTTTTGACTGATCCCACGTTTTATACCTGCCAAATCTAACTCATCTAACAATGAAGTAACTGTAACGGGTTTGCCTGCATAACCAGACGTAACGGTTATATATGCAGATAAATGGTCGTCAGTAATTCTACATTTTATTTCGGTGTCCCTTCGCTCGCCAATACGGTGTTCAATTATTTCAGAGTTATTATCTTTGATTGCAGACTTATAATTGTTAATGACTTCAATAATGTTCGCATCAAAAATAAAAAAATGTTTAAACTTACTTTTTTGAATAAACTGATGAAGCGCCGCAGCTTCAATATTTTTGACAAGATCGGGAGTGATTGTCATGTCCAAGTATTGGTCTGTGTCATCAACTTTTATTTTTATGCCAAGCATCATATCGCCTTAAATTAATTCATCACGTAGAAAATGTGCTTCAGTAAGCCAGAGTTATTACTTATTAATCGACTATCAAGTAAGTTACATGAATGATTAAACGCCGCATACAACTAATACTTAAAACACTGCATAATTTCAGATGTTTATAAATATGATTGTATTGTTATAAGCTCTCTGCAAAATTGTAGAGAGCCTTTAAAATGGTTAACTTATCTGGGTTTCGAGCATATTCAATGTTCAATTGTTCGAGCTGCACTAAAAACGCTGGCATTTTAATACTTGCCGGTGAGGTATCATCAAAAAATTTAAAGTGTCGATAACGTTGCCATCGTTCAATTTCAGACGCTGATAACGACTGAGGCACATTACGAGCACGGTATCTGAATAATAGTGTATTGAGACGTTCATCTTCAAAAGGCAAAGAAAGCTCCGTCAGATCTTGTGTACTCGATCTGACGACCTGGCTCATCAGTTCTTTATCGTTTGATGAAAAAAATCCACCTGAGTATAGAGCGTGTTCAGGATCAACAGAATTAGGCTGTTTCCTTTGTGCATAGACCTCTTGCAACTTATCAAGGCAATGAAAGTTAGCTTTTATTTTCTGTAAATTTTGTAAACACAATTGTCTGTCAACTCCCAAGCGTAAAGCATTTTCTGCATTAAGAGTCTTGGCGGGTGCTATAACAGGGCATTTATTAATATGTAATAATTTAAGTGGTAAGCGTTGTTCGTTTTCTTCTAACATTGCATTTGGTGTGTATAACTTTTCTATTATTTCATCAACTG
The DNA here is from genome assembly GCA_964564805.1 of uncultured Pseudoalteromonas sp. Lineage (GTDB taxonomy): Bacteria > Pseudomonadota > Gammaproteobacteria > Enterobacterales > Alteromonadaceae > Paraglaciecola. The sequence goes on from CAZMDX010000502.1 coordinate 5,626, forward strand.
TTAGCGTGAATAAAGGACTAGGATCCAGCGCTAAGTTAAGAACAATTACTGCATTTTTATCCGACGGATGCATCCCTACAGGCACTATCCAAGTACAGCAGCCGTGTGAAGATGAAATTTTTGACGATATATGAACCAATGGTGTTAATTGTTCATAATCAATTTGTTCTAATACTTTCCTTTTATTCCTCAACGTAAATAGATAATCGAATAGTTTAGGTTGACGTTCTTTGATTAATTTTGCGACAGCAATCGTCGCGTACACATCAGACATTGCATCGTGTGCACCTTGATGTTGAATGTTGTTGGCCTTAGTCAAATCTTGTAACTTAAAGCTGGGTAGCCCCTGTTCATTTAAAGGCCATGTTATGCCCTCAGGTCTTAGGGCATAACACGCTCTTGCCAAGTCAATAATGTCCCAGCGGCTATTGTCATGCTGCCACTCCCTTGCATAAGGGTCATAAAAATTTCGATATAAAGTGTAACGTGTAATTTCGTCATCAAAACGTATGTTATTAAAACCTGCAACACATGTGCTGGGCTCTGAAAACTCTTTAAGGATCTTGGCGATAAAGTCTCGTTCGGGCATTCCTTCTTTTAATGTACGTTGCGGTGTGATGCCTGTGACTAAACAGGCTTGAGGAACAGGCAGACAATCATTAGCAATTTGACTAAAAATCATTAAGGGTTCACTTATTATATTTAAGTCTACATCTGTGCGGATACCAGCAAACTGACAAGGGAAATCTTTTTGTGGATTAGCCCCCCACGTTTCATAATCGTGCCAATAAATACTCGCTGAATTCACGCTGCCGCCTTTTGTTAATTGGTCTAGTAAATTAAACTAGATGAATTTGCCTCTAAAAAGAGCCAAAAGTGTTGATCTACAATAAAATATCATCAATTATTGTTTGATTAATAACTTTTCTAAAATAATTAGGTGTTGTTATCATTTAAGTCTATCTTTATCTGAAACGATATAGAATTATAATTATCATTAAACCAAGGAGTTACAGTGGAATCTTTGCAAGTGCATGACCATATGAATCGGCGCCCAGTAACCTTCACTAGCGATATGCCCGTGGCAGAAGCGGTAGAACGGTTATTAGAAACCAAACAAACAGGTGGTCCAGTAATTGATTCTCACAATAAAGTAATAGGGTTTTTATCTGAACAAGATTGTCTGGTGCAGATGATTGAGTCTAGCTATTACAGAGAGCAGGTAGCACACGTCAAAGATATAATGAAAACGGAGGTATTGGCAATTAAGCCCTATACTTCAGTGATCGAGTTAGCGCAAACAATGACGACTGAGAAACCTAAGGTGTATCCGATCGTTGATGATGATGGTTATCTGCTTGGCACTATCAATCGTTCAGCTTTATTAAATGCTATAGATTTGCAACTGCGTGATGGTTACAAACTACGAACTAGTTAAGTCATATTTGTTATTTAATAACTCTGGTATTTACACGGTTCATCTTCTAGGATCAGCACATTATTTATTGATGTAACTAGTTGAGCACTTTATTTGTCGTCAGCCCAAACCCAACCAGAAATTAGCCTAAAACAATTATCATCCGATATCGCGTCTTGTATGTCTAAAGACAAATTTAGGTTGATATCCCGTTTGCGAAAATATCCTAGTATTTCTCCAGATAAAAAATTGACTTATTTAAGCAAGTTACAAAACGATATCAATAAGTCGGTACAAATTTTTACTTCAAGATCAACGCAACGTCCAAAAATTGAATTTCCTCCATTACCAGTTTCTGAAAGGAAAGATGAAATAGCAGATGCTATTACCAATAATCAAGTGGTCATTATCGCAGGTGAAACTGGCTCAGGGAAAACGACTCAGATACCAAAAATATGTTTAGAGTTAGGCAGGGGCATCGGTGGTTTAATCGGCCATACGCAGCCTAGACGACTTGCAGCAAGAACGGTAGCTAACCGTATTGCTGAAGAACTAAAGACACCACTGGGACAACAAGTGGGTTTTAAAATCAGATTCTCAGATCATGTGTCTGATAGTACGTATATTAAATTGATGACTGACGGTATTTTATTGGCTGAAATTCAACAAGATAGATTTTTAAGTCAATACGATACAATTATTATAGATGAGGCGCATGAACGCAGCTTAAATATAGACTTTATTTTGGGCTATCTTAAACAACTTTTGCCAAGGCGCCCTGAACTCAAACTTATAATTACTTCCGCGACGATTGATCCATTAAGATTTTCTAAACATTTTGACGATGCACCGGTTATAGAAGTTAGTGGCAGAACTTACCCTGTTGAAATGCGATACCGAGAAATAGAAAGTAGCGATTATGATCAGATCCAAGCTATTACCGAAGCGGTAAACGAACTTTTAACCGAAGCGGGTGGTGATATTTTAGTGTTTTTGAGCGGAGAACGAGAAATTCGTGATACAGCAGATGCACTAAACAAACAGCAATATCGAAATACAGAAGTGTTGCCTCTGTATTCAAGGTTAAGTAACAGCGAGCAAAACAAGGTATTTGCTGCACATTCTTCCAGACGAATTGTTCTTGCTACCAATGTTGCCGAAACATCATTGACTGTGCCAGGAATAAAGTACGTTATTGACCCTGGCACTGCTCGAATTTCTCGCTATAGCGTACGCAGTAAAGTGCAACGTTTACCTATTGAAGCGATTTCACAAGCCTCAGCTAACCAAAGGGCAGGGCGCTGTGGACGGGTATCTGATGGTATTTGTATTCGTTTATATTCTGAAGAAGATTTTCTATCTAGGGATGTGTTTACTGATCCAGAAATATTACGCACTAATTTGGCCTCTGTTATTTTGCAAATGATGTCCCTAGGCTTAGGCAAAGTAGATGATTTCCCTTTTGTAGAGCCTCCTGATTCCAGAAGTATTAATGATGGGTTTAAATTACTCGAAGAGCTAGGTGCAATTGATAATAAA
>CAZMDX010000503.1:0-3299 GCA_964564805.1 uncultured Pseudoalteromonas sp.
AATGTCGCTGAAGGCTTTAGTGTTGAAATGTGTCTTGGTTTAGGTTGTTCGAATACTTGGGATGATGACCAAGGCCACGGAACACATGTAGCTGGCACCATAGGTGCAATTGATAATAATCTTGATGTTATTGGAGTAGCACCCGCGGTAACTTTACACGCAGTTAAGGTACTAAATGCAGCGGGAAGCGGTTCTAATTCAGGTGTTATAGCTGGTATTGATTGGGTAACGAAACAAGCAGAATATTTAAGTGTACCAGTAATAGCAAATATGAGTCTGGGTGGCGGCGGCTCAAAAACAGGCACATGCACCAACAACGGTTTTGTTGGCAGTGATAACTTTCATCGCGCTATTTGTAATGCAAAAAATCAAGGGGTTATTTTTGCAGTCGCTGCAGGAAATGACGGTGAGAATGCTAATCAATCAACACCAGCAGCCTATGATGATGCGGTGATCACGGTAAGTGCAACCAATATAGATAATGATTGGGCTAGCTTTTCAAACTGGGGAAATGGAACAGCAGATTGGACTATTCACCAATCTGCACCAGTGGCAATTGCAGCGCCGGGTGTAAATGTTTTATCGACTGAAAATGGTGGCGGAACAACCACTCTTAGTGGCACATCAATGGCAGCTCCCCACGTTGCTGGAGTTTTAGCACTTTATTTAGAAACCATATCGCTAAACGCCGATGGCAACGCTTTTGTTGAAGCAAGAGATTGGTTACTCAACAATAGTGAACCAAATGTTAATTTAACAAATTCCACTGGAGATGCTCACCAAGAAGATTTTCTTAGTGCTGAAATACCAAGATAAAACTGCAAATTAACCATTGGTAAGGATCTTTTGATGCGGCCATCAATATAATTTTGAAGATGAAATTATCTTTAATTGACAGTTAATCAAATTTTATGCTCATGGTTTATTTCAACAAGATCTGTAGGGGCAGATGTTTGAAACTTGGCTAGAAACTAGACTTCAACCACTCTGCCTACCGCATATTTTATATTAACAATTAGAATTCGGGTCTAATTTTAGGCTTTTAAATGTGTTCCTCAAAAGGTGTGGTGAATGCAAGGGGAATATTGAGTGCGACGTCTAGGATCATAAATAAAGATGATTCCGGTCAGTGAACTCAAAGTAATCTTCAACCAAACAGATTTATACCCACAATACATAAGTGGTGTCAGAGATCTTAATACCTAATTTAGTTTGTACACTTCACACGTAATAGCTTTTCACTTAAAACAATAAAAGAGGCACCATTATGACCCGTCCCCCCTACCTTAGGATCGCCCGAAGCGTTGCTTTGAGTCTTGTAATTGCCAGTGTTGTACTATTTGGCATGACCACATCGCCAGCTGATGCAGCAAGCAAAAATAAGAAAAAACAAAGAGAAATAGCCAAAGCCATTAATGGCGGTGGACCGGCGCTATCGCAGCTTAAATATGACCTAACCGTTATCTCATTTGATGGGACAGAGATCGCGGTAACAATATATCAACCAACTTTGAAACGTGGCCAGCCAGCTCCTTTACTAATGTATAGCCACGGATGGGGCGGCAGCCGCTCCACCGATCTGAGTGAGGCAGACTCGCTCACTAAAACAGCTCGTAAAGCTTGGCACTCGGGTTACTTTGTCCTCACTTTTGATCAACGAGGATTTGGTGATAGCGGCGGTCAAGCCAATTCTCAAGACCCCACTATTGAAGGTCGCGACGTTCAGACTCTCCTTGACCTTGCTGAAGGTATCATGTCGCCACACCTAGCGTATTTTAAAGGTGATCCGCTCGTGGGTGGCATAGGTTTAAGTTACGGCGGCGGATTTCAGCTGATTGGCTCCAGTATTGATCCGCGTTTTGACGCGTTGGTACCGGCGATGACATGGCACGATCTACCTTACAGCTTGAGCCCAGAACGCGTTCCGAAGACGTTATGGCTATCAGTACTAACGGGTCTTGCAAGAGACAATCAAGCACCTTGGGTAACGCGGGCATACGCAAAATCTTTAACTGGGACAACAAGTCAGGAGAGTGTTCGACGCCTCGCTCGTAATGGTTTTAAAGCATATTGTAAGCCTGATGGTCTTGGTGTACCAAAAGTAGACGCTTTGTTTATTCAAGGCGTTAACGACACCCTATTCAATTTAAACGAAGCCAATTGGAATTATGAATGTTTACGTAATGCTGGAAATGATGCTTATCTGCTTGTTACTAAGGGGGGGCATATATTACCAGCCTTTCAGGACGGTTCTGATGGAGGAACGACTAACTCTGGAGGTTTTTTCAATGATGTACAGTGTGGCGATACCCGCTACACTATTGCTGACTTGTCTTACACTTTTCTCAACGGCAAATTACGTAAACTAAAACGTAATATATCTATCCCACGTGTTTGCCTAACCCAAAATCGAAGTCAAGGTGTAATTAGCGACGAGGTGCCTAAAGGTGGTGTAATGCAGTACTTTTCTAGTGGTAACCTACTGGTTGGTGCGCCATCAATCGACGTAGTTCTCAATTTGTTACGCAAGCTTAACCCTGCCACTCAGGCCGAAGTACTCAGCCGACTTTCTGCTGACACTGTCAGTTTACTCACTAAAGCGCTGATTGGTCTGGTAACTATCGAGCCAGAACGAGTCACCTTAATACTAACCGAGCTTGTCGAAACTCAACCTTCAGCCTTATTAGCAGAACTTGGAACCGCCCCACGCTTTGTGCCACTGTATCGTGCCAGCAGTGATCAAATCCTCGCCGGTATACCTTTAGCAAACTTGAACATAGAAGGTGAAGCCAAACTTGACCCGCGTGTTTTTGTTGGATTAGGGATTATGCGCCTTGGACAACTCAGCCCAAAACTATTGCACGATCAGATCCTGCCGATGCGCGGCACTGGTGCACGCCAAACAGAGCTAATCGGGGTCAGTACTCAATTGCACTCCGGTGATCAAATTGGCCTGATGCTCTACGGTTTCCATCCACAATATACACTTGGATTTTCACGTATTTCCAGTGCAGTAAACCTTACAGGCTCAGTGCAGCTACCGTTGCAGTAATATACACTGTTCCCTCCGACACCTCACGTGTCGGTGGGCCCACACAATGTGTTATTTATAATCTTTGGGCAATTTAGCAACTTAAAAATCAAACCAAATTTGCAACCCAAAGCGCTTTACTTATTTTTATGCCTTAAAACAATAATATAGGATTTACATGCCATTCTTAATATATGGTTTAGAAACCATTTATCCAAATATTAGGAAATACCGTGAATAAATAATATATACGGGATGTCAGAAATCA
>CAZMDX010000504.1:0-2332 GCA_964564805.1 uncultured Pseudoalteromonas sp.
GGTGTTTCGTTATTTTCATCGACATTCAGCTTACCAACTGTTACTTTGCCGTCGAATTCGTCAGCCACTTCATGCAGTATTGGTGCGATCATTTTACATGGACCACACCATTCTGCCCAAAAATCAACTAACACAGGACCAGCTGCATTGATAACATCTGCCTCGAAACTATCATCTGATAACTGGATAATTTTGTCGCTCATTCTTTTCTCCGTAATTTTCTCTTTCGCTGAGATACCTCAGCGCAGATGTGATTGTTATATAGAAACTGGTTTTTAATGCAAGCAATGATAAGCTATAAGCTATGCCAACTACACATTTAACCGATACAAAATTTTCAGACCTACCTATTCATCAGCAGGTTGTAGATGCGCTGTCTGAAGCCAATTTTAATCTTTGCACACCTATTCAAGCTTTGAGTTTACCGCCCTTGCTAAAAGGCAATGATCTTGCCTGTCAAGCACAGACAGGTACAGGTAAAACCATTGCATTTTTGGTTGCCACTTTCCACTATTTGTTGACTAACCCTCAGGACTCAAAACGTCAGCCTAGGGCAATCATCATGGCACCTACCCGTGAGCTAGCGGTGCAAATTTTTAACGATGCAGAATTACTTAGCCAACACACGGGCTTAACGCTTGGTTTAATTTATGGGGGCGAAGGTTATCAAAGTCAACGGGAGAAACTTCAAGGTGGTGTAGATATTATCATCGGCACCACAGGTCGTATCATCGATTACTATAAACAAAATATCTTTTCATTAGCCTCAATTCAGGTTGCAGTGTTAGATGAAGCCGACCGGATGTTCGACCTCGGCTTTATCAAAGACATTCGTTATTTGTTTAACAGAATGCCCAAACCTACTGAACGTCTGAGTATGCTGTTTTCTGCTACTTTGTCTTACCGAGTGCAAGAGTTGGCCTATGATCACATGGACAATCCTACTCATGTTCAGATTGAACCAGAAAGGAAAACCGCTGAACGGGTAAAAGAAGAGTTGTTTTATCCATCAGACGAAGACAAACCTTATTTGTTACTCACTTTGATGGAAGAAGAATGGCCAGACAAGGCTATAGTGTTTGCCAATACTAAACACGGCTGTGAAAGGATATCTGACTGGTTAGAGGCAGATAAGCACAGAGTAGGTTTGTTAAGCGGTGATGTCCCACAAAATAAACGCCTCAAAATACTAGAGAACTTTACTTCTGGTGTACTTGATGTGTTGGTTGCCACAGATGTTGCGGCTCGTGGTTTACATATTCCAATGGTAAGTCATGTATTTAATTACGACTTACCCGATGATGCAGAAGATTATGTGCACCGTATTGGTAGAACAGGACGTGCTGGTGAAAGCGGTAGTTCGATCAGTTTTGCTTGTGAAAAATATGCCCTTAACTTACCGGCGATTGAGGAATATGTTCAGCATTCAATCCCAGTGACAGAGTACAACCCAAATGATTTAATGCGTGAAGTTACACCACCAAAACCTCGCTTTAAAAAACGTATGCAAAGCGGTAAAAGTCACCAAAAACGCCCTTCAGGTCCACGTCCTAATCGAAATAAATGAATAATAACGCTAAAGCCATTACCTCTTTTTCTCAGCCAGAGCAACTGTATGCAGCTGTAGACCTGGGCTCTAACAGTTTTCATATGGTAATTGTGCGGGTTGTGGCTGGTAGCGTATATATTATTGGTAAGGTTAAACAAAAAGTACGTCTTGCCGCTGGGCTAGATAAGGATATGGTGTTAGACCAACCGAGTCTTGAAAGAGGCTGGAAATGCCTTGAAACGTTTGCTGAACGTTTGCAAGATATCCCTGTTTCAAATATTAAAATTGTGGGCACCGCTACATTACGCTTAGCGACCAACGCAGATGTATTTATAAAAAAAGCTGAACAAATTCTCAATCATAATTTAAACGTGATTGATGGTGAGGAAGAAGCAAGACAAATCTATTTAGGAGTCGCTTACACTTCGGCCAATCAGGGTAATTCTTTAGTCATTGATATTGGCGGTGCAAGTACAGAAGTAATCGTTGGCAATGATATGAACCCTATACATTTGGTTAGTATAAATATGGGATGTGTCACCTTCAAAGAGTACTTTTTTACAGATGGCATTATGTCAGAGCAAAATTTTGAGCGTGCCATTGAGGAGGCCACATCTCTTCTGAAACCTCTAATTGATGACTTTATCAGTTTCGATTGGCAGCAATGCTTAGGTGCATCCGGTACGCCCCAAGCCATTACCGAAATATTAGTAACACAAGGGATTAGTGATTCTATTCGTATTGATTATTTATATAATTTAAAACAGCAATGTATTGATTGTG
>CAZMDX010000505.1:0-3643 GCA_964564805.1 uncultured Pseudoalteromonas sp.
CGTTATTGAGCCAGCAATTCATGCGTAATGAGTTATTAAGCAATAATGAATGGATAAGCCTTAATGAGACTATCGCTATATACCGTCAGCGTTAATATAATATTAGTTGGTTGATGGCCAGTTTAAGCGAGCTTATTGCCAGGCAAGCCAATAAAGAAGACGGCTGCACAGGCAGATTTTACTCGCTGCCATCCATGGCGCTAACCTACGGGCCAGTTGAAGCTGATCACATTTTTTCCAGAAAAATTTGTAGGAAAGCAGATTTAAATCTTAAGCCTTGCTAGATGATGGTGCCGTCTTATCCTGTATGTCGTATGTCGACTTAAATCCAATTAGAGCTAGTATGGCAAAAACCCCCAAAACCTCACAGCACACCAGCATTCAAAACGGACTGAGGCCATACAACAACACAAAAGCCAGCCGCATTATCTGCGCAAATAAAGCCGGTGCTATCGTACAAATAACCTAACAAACATTAAAACATCTCATTATTTTGATCTTTTTAAATTGAAGAGGACAAAATACGCCTAGAAATCAGTGTTTCATTTTTACCCCCCTCAATAAAATCAAGATTAGCCAAAGATTTACCTATCTGATGCGTCAAACCCTAAGTTTAGTGAACGTTTTGCACTTTTTATTTGGTATTTTAATGTGGGTGGCTTCATAAATCCTTCCCCTTTCAACTAAACAGTCGACACCGCGTGACAATAACACCGGCTAAACAAGCATTGCCGACAGGGCAGGAAAAGATACGGGCACAAAAACACCAATCGATGACCTGGGCGCAAAGACTTAAACGGTTTTTTGGAATAAAAATAGAAACCTGTGATCAATGCGGTGGTGCGGTTAAAGTTATAGCGAACATCGACAAATCGTCAGGAAAGCCGATTTGCGCAGCGAATGCTGCCCCGTAAGGGTTAGACACACGGATGTGTCTAATGAACATCCATTAGTGATCCAAAAGATACTCAGTCACCTTAATACGAAAAATGACGAAGTCGTCAAGTTATTGCCCCAACAAAGTAGAGCGCCGCTTCAGATACCCCTGTTTGAATAAAAGCAGTTCATCATTATAAACAAAAGCAATATTTAAAACTGGTTTGCACAACAGCGGGGGCGCTTGTTTTGAATTCTGAAATACGTGAAAACGGTTAAGTAATAGACGTGAAATATCCAATTGTCACTCCCTCAAGGATATAAAAGAGAGATAAATATGGCAAATATGAGACACATGTATCGTTATTTTATGAAAAATGACGTTTTATTTTATCTATACTCCAATGGGTACTTGATGAGCACGGACAGTCAACCACCGATCTTAATCTTGCCTTAAAAAGTTCAATGACTTCACCAGGGTTACAAAGGCTTTGGAATTGGTTTATTAGTAAAAATACTCACTTCTTGTTTATCAGGAGCTGCATTAAGCAAAGATGCGATCTCATTTTCAGGAATAAGATGGGCCTCCCAATACGGGTCAATGTTTCATTGCTTCTGATCCCGGCGCATATTCAGGTGATGCCTTTATTGAAAAGATAACCATGTTGGCTGCAGCTATTTCAGTTCAGGAAGGCGTATACCTACCCAGTTCGAAAAACAAAGTCAATCGTCAACGTATCGCCGATGAGGGTGTTATGGTCAATAAAGAACGATTGGATAAAATTAAATACTTCCTAACCATATAGAATAAGCTAATTTTATTAGCCTCGAATATAAATATATTACTTTGATTAAATGCTAATCGATTAATCAAGATCTAATTTAATACTGACATTATACGAGGCTATATTCATATTGTTAGCAATAAGCTTCGCATAGTTTCTAGGACCATCATCCATACGCAAACCTTGTTTCTTAACATTATCTGTTTCATTTATTGCAAAGTGTGATGATTTTGAACAGCGTTTATTTTTAATTTAAGCACCTCTGATTTATAATAGATTTTTTATTAGTACTTATATAATTCACAGATGTGTATTAAACATATCTAAGTTAAACAGATGAGAATTGTCAGGAACACAATATATTTCCTAATAATGTAAAATCATTAATTAAATTTGCTTATTAATGTATTCGATTTTTTAATTTGAATACCTCTGACATGGAAGAATATGTAATAGATCATTAATATAGGTTCGTTATTTAGCCTAAATAAGTAAAGCTTTACTTAAGTGACTTTTGCACATCAGACATGCACATTTTTAACAAAAATATATATAAGTACGAAGACAGAATTTTATATTGTCAATTATGAAGCATGAACTAGGAAAACAATAATGTATAAACCAAACATACTAAGCGCCGCTGTTGCAGCTGTATTAATGGGAAGCGGGCTAGCACATGCCACCCAAATTGAAAAAATTCTAGTCACCGCCACAAAAAGAGCTGAAAGCGCGCAGGATATTCCTGTTGCCGTGTCAGCATTGACGGGCCCAGCATTAGAGCAATTAAACGTCACCAGTTTTGATGACTACATTAAATATTTGCCAAACGTATCCCGCGGAGGACGTGGTCCTGGTCAAAATGAAATTTATATTCGTGGTATGGCTTCAGATGCTAGTACTATTTCCGTCGCAGAAGCCCAAGGTAGTGCCCCTACTGTAGCACTCTACGTAGACGAGCAACCCGTTTCTGCCGGTGGTCGTAACCTAGATATATACGTGACAGATGTCGATCGAATAGAAGTGTTAGCTGGGCCACAAGGCACATTATTCGGAGCAAGTTCACAGGCTGGTACAGTACGTATCATTACCAACAAACCACAACTCGACGAATTTTCGGCTGGGTTTGACTTTAGTATGTCAAATACTAAAAGTGGGGATATGAGTAACTCCGCTGAAGTCTATGTGAATGTCCCCTTAAGCGACAAACTGGCTGTACGTCTTGCCGCCTACAATGATAATCAAGGCGGTTATATTGATAACGTTTATGGCACCACAACAATCGACCCTACCGTTTCTAATGCAAATCAAGCACCTTTTGGTGTATTCATTCCTGCAGACGGCAGCATATCGATTGAAACAGCTGATAACAGAGAGCTAGTTGAAGAAAACTTCAATGACGCCAGCTACCAAGGTTTTCGTTTCGGTTTAAAATATGAAATATTAGAAGACTGGAGCCTGTTGTTACAACATACCGCACAGGACTTGAATGTTGACGGTGTTTTTGACTACGACCCTGCAGTAGGTGATTTGCAAGTTCAACGCTTTTTTAAAGATGAACTGACAGATAAAATAGGTTTAACAACGTGGACCCTAGAAGGCCGTTTGAGTGCTTTGGATCTAGTTTATACCGGTGGTTTTGTGGACCGTGAAGTCTCTCAAGGTATCGATTATACCGGTTACAACAACGTGGGAAGTTATATTGGTACTTACACATGTAACTACGATGCATCTTATGTTGCAACAAAATGCTATAGCCCTATAAAAGCATTTACTAATGAAATCGATAGTACTCGCCAAACCCACGAATTCCGGATTAATACTGATTCTGATAGTAGAGTGCGTCTAACAGCAGGTGTTTTCTACGATGATCAAGAGACTAATTCAGACGGTACCTTTCTTTATCTTGGTACCGCTGATGCACTGAATACTGGTAACCCTCAATTTGGACATAATATAAGAAATCCGCTGGTTCAATCAGGTGG
>CAZMDX010000506.1:0-2507 GCA_964564805.1 uncultured Pseudoalteromonas sp.
GTAAATGAAAGATAGAAACCATTTAGCTAATATAGGTCTTATCCATCAAGTAAATATCATTGAAAATGGCTTGTTTGATATTCCCATGTTGCAAGTTTTACAAACGGACGGAACATTACACTCAGAGGCTGAGTTACCAGAGATTTCTCAGCAAGATTCCCTCAAAATTCTACAAACAATGCAATACATACGGGTATTAGATGAAAGAATGGTAGCTGCACAACGCCAGGGTAGAATAAGTTTTTATCTGGCCTGTACCGGTGAAGAAGCTTCAACCGTCTCCAGTGCAGCGGCATTAAAACCGCAAGATATGATCATGTCGCAATATCGTGAGCAAGGAGCACTGGCCTACCGAGGCTTTTCAAGTAAAGAGTTTATGGATCAGATGTTCAGCAATCAAAATGAACTCAACAAAGGTAGGCAAATGCCTATTCACTATGGTTCTAAACCACTTAATTTCATGACAATTTCTTCACCATTAGGTACCCAAATACCTCAGGCTAGTGGTTATGCCTACGGTCAGAAAATGGCAGGTCTTGAAGCTGTGACCATTTGTTATTTTGGTGAGGGCGCGGCATCTGAAGGAGACTTTCATGCTGGGCTAAACATGGCTGCAGTTCTAGACTGTCCTGTTATTTTCTTCTGCCGAAACAACGGTTATGCCATTTCAACACCTTCAGAAGAGCAATTTGTTGGGGATGGTATTGCGTCAAGGGGCATAGGTTATGGGGTTAGAACGATTAGAGTAGATGGCAACGATGTATTAGCTGTATATGCAGCCACACAAGAAGCAAGAAAAATTGCCCTAGAGCATAATTGTCCAGTTCTGATAGAAGCGATGACATACAGATTAGCGGCACACTCTACTTCAGATGACCCAACAGGTTATCGTTCAAAAGATGAAGAAGAACGATGGCGTCTAAAAGATCCCGTGCTTAGATTTAAAACATGGATGCAATCAAAAGGGTGGCTAGATGAAAAACAAAACCTAGCCTTTATAGAGGGATCTAGAAAAGAGGTTTTACAAGCGCTTAAACTAGCTGAAAAAGTACCAGTATGTCCGATAGAACAAATTATTGAAGATGTTTACGATACTCCACCATTGCACCTAAAAGCACAATTAGCTGAGCTAAAAACACATATTGATATGTATCCAGAAGCATATCCTAAAACGTCAGGAAGGTTATAACATGGCAACTATGAATATGCTGCAGGCCGTAAATAATGCGCTTATTACCGCTATGAATGATGATGAAAAAGTCATGGTGTTTGGAGAAGATGTGGGACATTTTGGTGGGGTATTTAGAGCGACCAGCAATTTACAGCAAAAGTTTGGTAAAGGCAGATGTTTTAATACACCTTTAACAGAACAAGGCATTATTGGCTTCGCCACGGGGCTTGCTTCACAAGGCTCGGTACCTGTTGCTGAAATACAGTTTGCTGACTATATTTTTCCCGCTTTTGACCAGATTGTGAATGAGACTGCAAAGTTTCGTTATCGTTCTGGTGGACAATTTTCATGTGGTACATTGACTATTCGAACACCTTACGGAGGTGGTATAGCAGGTGGGCTGTATCATTCTCAGTCACCTGAGGCATTTTTTGCCCACATACCGGGTATGAAGGTGGTTATCCCGCGTAATCCTTACCAAGCGAAGGGCTTACTGCTAGCGTCAATTCGTGACGACAATCCTGTTTTATTTATGGAGCCGAAACGTTTATACCGTGCATCAGTGGGTGAAGTCCCTGAAGATGATTATGAGTTACCTCTTGCTCAAGCAGATATTGTTAATAAAGGGACAGATATCACTTTATTAGCTTGGGGGGCGCAAGTTGAAATTATAGAAAAAGCGGCTTCAATGGCCGAAGACCAAGGCATCTCTTGCGAGGTAATAGATTTACAAAGTATTTTACCATGGGATATTGAAACAGTATGCAACTCTGTTGAGAAGACGGGAAGATTATTGATCAATCACGAAGCCCCACTGACTGCTGGTTTTGCCAGCGAAATTGCGGCTAGCGTTCAAGAGAAATGTTTTCTTCACCTTGAGTCACCTATTTGCCGAGTTTGCGGGTTAGATACCCCTTATCCGTTGGCGCATGAAAAAGAATATATGCCAGATCATCTAAAGACCTTTGAGGCGATAAAACGCACTGTGAATTTTTAATGTTGATTTTTAAATTATTTTAGTCCTATTTTAAGCTCGATTTTAAGGAGCAAACATGCAAGATTTTATTTTACCTGATATTGGCGAAGGCATTGTTGAATGTGAAGTGGTTAAGTGGTTAGTCACTGAAGGCCAAAATATTCTAGAAGACCAAGCAGTGGTTGAAGTCATGACCGATAAAGCATTAGTAGAAATTCCATCAAAATACAGTGGTGTGGTCACTAAGTTTTATTATGCAGAAGGTAATATTGCTAAAGTGCATTCACCTTTGTTTTCTATGCAAGTTACTGAAGATGATTTAGATTTGAGCGTTTCATCTGCATCCGTTGTAGAACAAGA
>CAZMDX010000507.1:0-3046 GCA_964564805.1 uncultured Pseudoalteromonas sp.
AATTTTGTTAAAAAATAGTAAATATAACGCTTTAATTGCGTGATAATTTTAGCGAGAATAGGTAATAAAGCATTAAAACGGCATATATCTCAGTCTTTTGTCTAATTTAGTAATACTAATTTCAAACCTTTATTACTCTTTTTATTGACAATTTTACTACTACTAACAAGCTATAAAAAATGGGTAAAAACATGACGGTTGCAGATAACCAACATTCAGTTCTACTTGAAAATGTCTATAATTTAATTGATAAAAAAGTCGCATCTAATCAAGTTAAACAAGTAACAAACTTTTCTAAAATATTATTCAAAAATATTGCCAGGGATGATTTAGATAATCGAAGTGATGATAACCTTTATGGTGCCACTTTGAGCTTGTGGAATCAGTTTGTAGATTATCAGGGTGACGCTCCCTTCATTCGTGCTTTTAATCCCGCAATAAGTAAACATGGCTGGCAATCAACTCATACTATTGTTGAAATCATTGTCACCGACATGCCGTTTTTAGTAGATTCAGTGCGTATGGCACTTAACAGAATGGGCATAACAGCGCATTTACTGTTACATTGCCCTATTAGCCTTAAACGAGACGAACAACATAAGTTTGTTTCATTCGAAGATAAAAGCAGTGATAAAAAAGAAGTTGTAAGGCAGACTGTTTTCCTTATAGAAGTAGACAGACAAACTTCAAAACTCGCTCTAGAACAACTGACTAATGAACTGATGTCAGTGGTAAATGACGTGTCGATAGCGGTGCAAGATTGGCAACCTATGCGCGCAAGATTAAGAAATATTATTGAGGAGTTCAAATCAAGCAAATCCCCGATCTCAGCAGAACAAAAACATCAAACTGAAACATTTTTAGCATGGTTAAATAACCATAATTTCACTTTGATGGGATATCGCTCATATGGTGCAAAAGGCATCAAAGGCGATTACCGTTGGGTAGCCGAAAATGATTCCAGTTTGGGTTTGATGAAAAACTCAAAAACAAATCGAGATCGCGTACTATCAAATATACCTCCCTCGGCTAGACAAGAAGCATTAAGTAAAAACCCGTTAATGTTAACTAAGACCAATTCACGTTCCAGAGTGCATCGTCCTGCATACTTAGATTATGTGGGTATCAAACGTTTTGATGATGCTGGTCTTGTTATAGGCGAAGACCGGTTTATCGGCCTGTATTCAGCTTCATTTTATAATAGCAGTGCAACACAATTACCCGTTTTGCAGGAAAAAATTGATGCGATATCAAAGTTGTCTGGATTTGATCCCGGTTCACATGGACACAAAGCATTCCTTAATATTATTGAAACTTACCCTCGAGATGAACTACTACAAGGCAGCGTTAAAGAGCTAGCACAAATTGTTTTAGGTATTTTTCAAATGCAAGAACGTGGCATTTCTAGACTATTTGCCCGTAAGGATGTGTTTGGCCGTTTTGTTTCATGCATGGTGTTTGTACCCAGAGAGCGGTACAACACACAGTTACGAAAAGATACTCAGATATTGCTTAAAAAATCTTTTGCAAGTGAAGAGGATGTAGAGTTTACCACTTATTTTTCAGAGTCTGTGTATGCGAGAACGCATTATATTGTCAGAGTGAAAAACAATAATGCGGAATATAATGTGAAGGATATCGAGAAAAACATCATTGAATTAAATAAAAGTTGGGATGATAGGCTTGCTAATACTATTCGCTCGAATCATGGCGAAGCAAAAGGTAAAAGGCTCGAACAGAAGTATGTCAATGCGTTCCCTAGCAGTTACAAAGAATACAATTTACCTAGTGCTGCGTTAGTAGACATTGAGAAACTTGAATTACTGAATACTGAACATACACTGGATATGTTGTTTTATCGACCGCAAGAAGAAGGACCTGAAAGTAAAGCTGTTCGATTAAAATTATTTCATGGTAATGAACCTATTCATTTATCGGCTGTGTTGCCCATGCTTGAAAATTTTGGTTTACGAGTGATAGATGAAAGTCCTTTTAAGATAAGTCCAAACGAAGAACAAGTTAATTGGATCATGGATTTCTCTATGTTGCATAACACTAGCAACGATATGGATATGGGCCAAGCTCAAACATTATTTCAAACCGCTTTTTCGGAAGTGTGGTACAACGCTCTAGAAGATGACCCGTTTAATCGGTTAGTGCTCGGTGCTGGCTTAACAGGTCGAAATGTTACTATTCTGCGTTCTTACGCAAAATATATGCGTCAGATAGGTACATCTTTTAGCCGAGATTACATCGCCAACACCTTAGCGAACTATCCAAAGATCGCTACTTTACTCGTTCAATTATTTTATCAAAAGTTTGACCCTAGAACCAAGCGTAGTAGTAAAGTTGAAGAGGCAATGCTTGTCACAATAAAAGAACAACTAGAAAATGTATCTAACTTAGATGACGACAGAATTATTTGTCGTTATTTGGATTTAATTTTAGCCACATTACGTACTAACTTTTATCAAAAGGACGAATCAGGTAACCAAAAACCTTATGTTTCATACAAAATGTTACCTGAACTTATTTCCGATATGCCACTACCTAGGCCTAAGTTTGAAATATTTGTGTACTCACCTCGAATAGAAGGTGTGCATCTACGAGGTGGAAAAGTAGCACGAGGCGGTTTACGTTGGTCAGATAGGCAAGAAGATTTCAGGACAGAAATTTTGGGATTAGTTAAAGCCCAACAAGTTAAAAATACTGTAATCGTTCCAGTAGGGGCTAAAGGTGGATTCGTTTGTAAAAATTTACCAATGGATTTAGGCCGTGAAGCTTTCCAAAAAGAAGGCCAAGAGTGCTACAAAATATTTATCCGTAGTTTGTTAGACATCACTGATAACATAGTTGAAGGCAAAGTTGTTCATCCCAAAGATGTTGTTAGGCTAGATGAAGATGACGCTTATTTAGTTGTTGCTGCTGATAAGGGGACGGCGACTTTCTCCGATATAGCAAATGGAATATCAGACGAGTTCAATTTTTGGCTCGGTGACGCGTTTGCCTCTGGTGGCAGTATTGGTTATGACCATAAAAAAATGGG
>CAZMDX010000508.1:0-7515 GCA_964564805.1 uncultured Pseudoalteromonas sp.
AAAAATAACAGTGATAAATCACTATAAATACTTGTTATAAATAATTCATAAAATCAAATTTTCTTTAAAAATATCAGTAAATTCAGCTATTTGAAGCGAACTTGATAGCCATTGCAGTGTCATTCATCTATTATATTTTGACTGATTTATTTGAAATCTACACCTCACTATATGTGACAAGAAGCGTCAGTTAAACACATCAGATTTCACCAAATTTTAAGGAAACAATTATGTCGACAGAAGACTTAAACGATTTACGCATGTCTGAAGCAGTGCGTCCACTTTACCTTGCTGTAAAGAAACACATTGAAGAGAATGTTATCCCTATCCAAGATGAGTTTTATTCAATTGGTGAAAAACTTGCTGATCGTTGGAGCTATTCTGAACGTCAAATGGAATTGCTCGAAGGTGCAAAAAACAAAGCAAAAGAATTAGGCCTTTGGAACTTCTTTTTACCCGATGCTGAAACAGGTGAAGGTTTATCTAACCTAGATTACGCTTACATTGCCGTCGAACTGGGTAAAGCGCCTTTAGCGTCTGAAACATTAAACTGTTCTGCACCTGACACAGGTAACATGGAAGTATTAGAACGAGTCGGAACACCTGAGCAAAAAGCACAATGGTTAGCCCCTCTCCTAAGAGGCGAAATACGTTCATGTTTTGGCATGACCGAACCCAATGTTGCATCTTCTGATGCGAAAAACATATCGACATCAGCTGTTGAAGATGGAAATGATTGGATTATCAATGGGGAGAAATTTTATATTTCTGGTGCCGGAGATCCTCGCTGCAAAATTATGATTTGTATGGTTAAAAGCAGTCCTGATGCGCCAACACATAAACAACAATCACAAATTTTAGTCCCCCTAGACGCGCCGGGTGTAACTATCGTTGGTCCCATGCATGTGTTTGGACATGACGACGCACCTCACGGACACATGCACATTAAGCTTGAAAATGTCCGGGTTCCTAAAGCTAACATGTTATTGGGTGAAGGCCGTGGTTTTGAGATTTCTCAAGTACGTTTGGGACCAGGTCGTATACACCATTGCATGCGTTCAATTGGTCAAGCTGAAAAAGCATTGCAACTTGCACTTGAGCGTTCGACTTCACGAGAAGCTTTTGGTAAAAAAATATATCAACTTGGTAAGAATATTGAAGTTATATCAAAAATGCGTATCGACATTGAAGCCATGCGAATGATGGTATTAAAAGCAGCCAAAGCCATGGATGTATTGGGTAACCAAGAGGCGCGTATCTGGATACACATGATCAAAGCAATGATCCCAGAGCGAGTTTGTGAAATCATTGATCAGTCTATGCAACTCCATGGTGCCACGGGTATATCACAGTGGTCTCCGCTTTCTGCCATGTATGCAGGCCAACGCACCTTGCGTTTTGCTGATGGACCAGATGAAGTCCATCACATGGTTGTTGGTCGAAATGAAGTACGTGAATTTGAACGTAACAAAGATTAAAGAAATTGTTCCATTTCATTTTACAAATGCTTTGGATAAAAACTCTAATCAATAAGGGCTGGCCATAGCTGGCTCTTTTTGTTCCTGATGTAGTACTTTGCTCAATTGGAAGAAGGAGTGCAAGTTGAGTAAATATGGTATTGCAAATACAATTTATGGATACTGGATTAACTGCAACGAACGAGCAGAAAATTAGCAATAGCGACGCACTAGAAGCAATGATTATCACTTTGATTGCAAAAATGACAAAGAATGCTGAGACTTCGGGTACTACTTAAATCATAGATTTTGAATGGCGTAATGAATCCTTATCACGTCAGTCAGTATAGATAAATACCTGCCAAATTATGAGCTGCAAATTTAGTAGTTCAGGAAAACCCCACAACCAACACCACTTTTAGTAAAGGTATTCATAAATACCAATTTTAGGGTTTAGTGTATTGGTATAAAACCACTGGATTATTAATGTACCTGTCGATTTGTAGCAAAATGTCTCGAATGTGGCAAGGCCCTGACATAAACCTCATCAACTTTGCCATCAGTAATCTGAGCACATCGGTTATCAAAGTCACGATCAAAAATTCAACAAGGCTAAACCAATCGGACATTCACCGCAGATATACTATAAACAACTCACCAGCTCTAACCTGATACTAGTACAATCAGTATGGTTACTATTAAAACAATTAAAAGTAACGGTAAATTTACTACAAACTATTCCGCTATTTTTAATTTTTCACTACTGATTTGTAACTTATGGACGCTCTTCTAAACCGACGCAAACGCATGTTCAAAGTCAGAAATTATATCGTCTATATCTTCAATACCAATCGACAATCTGATCATATTGTCGTTCACACCCATTTCTTGTCTTTCTTTGGCACTACTTTCAAAATAAATAGTAGAAGCAACCGGCAAAGCTAAGGTACGTGTATCACCTAAATGGGTGGCACAGATGACTAAATTTAATGCATTTAAAAATTTTATTGGATCAATATGTTTGGCCAGATCTAAGCTCAGTATCCCCCCATAACCGTTAAACAAATCTTTAGCTAAAATATGCTGAGGGTGGTTGGCTAAACCAGGATAATAAACCGCTGAAACGTTGTCATGATTATGAAGAAAAGAAGCTAAACCCATAGCGTTTTCACATATTTTGTTGGTTCGCAGTACTAAGGTCTCTAAGCCAATTGAAATAGCATGTGCCGAATCAGGTGATAACGTACCGCCCATATCTCTGAGTCCTCTTTTCCGGACTTGAATGAGGCCCCATTGTGATACATCTGCTCCTCGGTAAATGGGTAATATGTTTTCGAAGCTACCCCAATCAAATAATCCAGTGTCAACTACTGCACCACCTAAAACATTGCCATGCCCAGCTATATATTTTGTTAGGGAACATATAGTTAATGACGCTAAAACTGAATTAGCATCAAAAACATTGGCTGGAGTCATTGTATTGTCGACTATAAATAAACATTTTTCAGACTCACATAGTTGCCCAATAGCTCGTAAATCTGCCACTTGGGTAACAGGATTAGCAATCGTTTCTAAGTAAACCGCTTTAGTATTACTTTTAAGTGCTGCTTTTACATTCTGAACATCTGTCACATCAACAAAACTTAGTTCAATGCCTAAAGACTGCATGGTTTCAGCAAAGCTGCGGGTATTACCAAATAAAAAATGACTTACAATTAAATGATCGCCCGCTTTAAACAAACTTAGCATCGTTGCGGTAATAGCCGCCATGCCAGTTGCAAACGTAATGGCACCTATTCCACCTTCTAAATAAGTGAGAATGTTTTGAAGCGCAGTATTGGAGCCTGAAGACGAGCGAGAGTAAACATGCCCAGCTTTTTTACCTTGAAAAACATCCACCAAACCTTGTGCATCTTTATATTCAAACAACACTGAATTATTAGTGGCTTGATGAACGGCACCACTCTCAGGTGTATTCAATAATCGATCTGCATGAACCAAACGGGTGGTAAAACCTTTATTCTTCAATCTATTTCTCCACAGGGGGAACAACTTTAATGATCATCTTCTCAGGATACTTACCATGTGCTTGTTTGAAGTGCAGATAAATCCTATTAAGTTCGTATTGGGTATTGTCGCTTATATTGTGCAATGGACCAAACTCGATAAGTTTTTTCTTATAATCAAATGCTACCAAAAACACGGGCACGCTGGCTTTATGAGCAATATGTAGGAAACCAGTTTTCCAGGGTGATATAGGACTACGCGTCCCTTCTGGAGCAAGGCACAACACCATACTTTTGGCTTCACGCATCTTGTCGGCCATGCCATCAACCACACCATGTTTTGTGCTGCGCTCAATAGGAATGCCTCCCAAACGACGTAAAACACGATCAAAAGGGGGTATAAAAATACTGTGTTTACCAAAAAAAGAAATTTTTAATCGCAAATTAAATGCCACGGCGATCCCCAGTACAAAGTCCCAGTTCGAAGTATGCGGCGCAACTGCAAGGATCATCTTTGGACAACAAGGAAAAGAACCATTGTAAGACCATCCCATCAATTTTAAGACGGTTGTTCCCAGCCGCTGACTCAATTTATTACCTATTCTAGGAACTTGTTTGCAAAGAATAGGAGTATTTATACTATCAAGCATTTCATTATTGGCTTGTGCAATTTAAACTACGTGGATAATCGCCTATGAAGGCTATTTTGTCGAGAGTAAACAAAATGTTAACTTCTTGAATGTTCACGCTAACCTTGCCAAAGTGACCCCGCAAAGTTGGTTCTACTAATATTAATTGTCACTGGAACACGAAATTTGAGAATTTTACTACTTGTATTGTCTATATTCTGCTCGATTGCACATAGTCAACAAACTGCCCAAAACTTATTTGGGCAATATCGCACCGCACTTTATCAAATCAAAATAATAGAGTTAGAGTCTGGAAATAAATCATCCATTGGATCCGGTTTTCAAATTGACACCTCAGGTAATGTAGTCACTAATTATCATGTGGTATCTGAATATGTGTATAACCCTGATAAATTCAGGATTGAATATTTAGCTCATGACGGCTCTGAAGGACAACTACAACTGGTCGATGTTGATGTCGTTAATGACTTAGCTTTAGTCCGAAAAGTGAAACTATCAGAACAAGAAAGTGCTTTTCCTATTGCACAATCTCTTCCGTTACAAGGTAGTGCTATCTATTCTCTAGGTAATCCCCATGACTTGGGCATGATAGTGGTACCAGGTACGTTTAACGGATTGAAGAAAAGCAGTTTTTATCAACGTATTCATTTTACTGGCTCAATTAACCCTGGAATGAGTGGTGGCCCAGTCGTGAATAAGCTTGGTCAAGTAATGGGTGTCAATGTGGCAACGGCAGGTAATCAAATTGGTTTTCTTATTCCTTTGGCAAAAATACAGCAACTGTTAAAAAGTCAAAGTTCACCCATATTAAACATTGACCGATTAAAACCTCGTATACAAGAACAGCTGTTAGCCAATCAAAATAAACTCTTTTCTTTATTAAATAATCAACCTTGGGAGACCAGTGAATTAGGAGAAGCGATAATTCCTTCAAAAATAACTGACTTTATCTCATGCTGGGGTGGCTCAAATACCAGTGATAAAGAAGCATTATATTTGTCTGTAGAAAACCGTTGTCAATTAGATGAACAAATATATTTGCATAATGGTTTACGTACCGGTGGTCTTGAAGTTGAGTTTGAATGGTTAGATGGTAAATCATTGGGAGAACATCGCTTTTATAACTTTTACTCACAAAGCATCACGGGCGCAGGCCCAGGTAATATTGCATCAAAAACAGATGTAACAAATTTTATTTGTCAGCAAGATAAGGTCACTAATATCAATGGTGTTTCTAACAAAACATTATTGTGCCTAAGGGCATACAAAGAGTTCGACCAACTTTACGATGTACTATTTGTTGCAGCGACACTCGACCATGCCCATCAAGGTCTGATTAGTCACTATACTTTATCAGGAGTAAGCAAAGAGTCTGCTCTGGTATTTACTCATAAATTTATGGACTCAATAGAATGGCAATAGTTTTAGAGCTGCTTTCTCGAAAAAACATTCCGCTTAAGCATTACAAGTTTGAACAAGATTATGTATGTGTAGGCCGTGATTTTAATAATGACTTACGTTTAGACGACCCATATGTCTGTCCCAGTCATATGTTGGTAGCCATCGACCCAGAATCAGGCAAACTGATGGTTAATGACTGTCAGTCAACGAATGGCATCAAAGTCAACAACCAGTTTGTTAGACAGGCCACACTTAATTCTCAGGATGTAATAAAGATTGGTCGCACACGCTTAAGAATAATTGATACTAAAGTACCTTTAGCTGAGGCTATGCCTTTAAGCGAATTGGAAGAAGACCTTAGCTGGTTAAACCAAAGTTTTTTAGCTATTTGTTTATCCTTCCTACTTTTAGGGTTTCTATTACTGTCAAAATACTTAGGTAGCGTGCAAGAATTCAATTTAATTAAAGCACTTCCCGCAGAACTAGGACAATTAGCGGTTTTTTGTTTATGGCCTTTAAGCTTTGCCATTCTCGCCAAAGTTGTAAAAAAAGAAAGTCACATCATTAGTCAATTCAGTTTAATGTGGATAATAGTATTGATAGTTAATGGGTTAATTTTATTACAAAAAATAGCCATATTTAATATTCATCCTGGGGCATGGTTTGCATGGTTAGAGTTGGTTGTATTTGCCACAGTTGTAGTTATCTTTATCTGGTTAAGTTTATTTATTGCACTACATCAAGCTAACAAAAGGCGTAATATCATTGCAATTTCAATGACGTTAATAATATTAGCGCCTATTTATGCACTAGGTTTTTTAAGCTCAGAGCAATTTAGTCCGAGGCCAAGCTACAACCCAACATTATTACCACCCACCTACAATATAACATCTGCAGCACAAACAGATAAATTTATAAACCAGGCTGATAGCTTATTTTCGCAAGTTGATAAACTAAAAATTAAATAAACGCTTAGATTAAGCGCGATGTAGAGAGTTTTATGTGTATCTTGTTTGTAGCTGTTAATCAGCATAAAGATTATCCGTTGATTATTGCGGCCAACCGTGACGAGTTCTTTAATAGAGACACAGCATCGTCACACATCTGGGATCCTGAGAATGGAATTATTGCTGGCAAAGACTTACAAGCAGGTGGTGCTTGGATGGGGATCAATAAAAAAGGTAATATTGCTTCTTTGACCAATATCCGAGATCCAAAAAAAGTATGTGCAAAGGCAATTACCCGGGGTGAACTAGTCAGCCACTACCTGCAAAAACCTAGTCGCAATTACCATCAGACGTTAAGCGCCGGTAGAGATAATTACAATGGCTACAATCTTCTATTTGGTAAGTGGAATGAACTGGCGGTATACAATAATCATTCGGATCAGATACAAGAATTAAGCGACGGTTACTATGGATTATCCAATGCTAGCTTGAACAGTCCGTGGCCTAAAATTAATAAAGGAGTAGGTAAATTAGAAGAATATTGTCAAGATGGCCACGATATTAATCCAGATATATTGTTTAAACTACTGTTAGATAAAAGCTTAGCCGCTGATGTAGATCTGCCACAGACAGGCATACCTATAGACTGGGAGCGCAAGCTATCTTCAATTTTTATACTTGGGGAAGATTACGGTACTCGCTCCTCCACTGTATTAAAAGTTGATAAACATCAAAACGTAGAGTGGTTTGAACGCACCTATAACAATGAAGCTAAGTGTACTTCCAGTCAAAGCTTTCATTTCAATATAAATTAGTCTTAATTTAACTCGAATTTTGTTGTACCAATGGCATAATGTCGGTTCATCATTTATTTTGCTAATTTACTATTAAGGAACATCATGTTTGAAGTATTGCCTCAGCTTCCTGCTGACCCAATTTTAGGATTGTCTGCTGCATTTAAAGCCGATACTAACCCTAATAAAATTGACTTAGGTGTTGGTGTTTATAAAGACGAACAAGGTCACACGCCTATTCTTGATTCTGTAGCCAAAGC
>CAZMDX010000509.1:0-3180 GCA_964564805.1 uncultured Pseudoalteromonas sp.
TTTGTGACGTTAGATGACATGATTGATATTTTATCAGCGTAGATCAGTCGAATTAAGCTTATGCCAGACTAGATGGTCAGCTTTTTGCACTCGTCCGTTGCAATACTTATAAACTCACATAAATAAATGATGTCACATCCAAACCAGAGCGATAAATATGTCTAACTTTCTTGAATACTTCTTTAAACTCAAAGAAAAAGGTACCAATCTAAAAACTGAATTTATCGCTGGATTAACTACTTTTGCCGCTATGTCTTATGTATTAGTTGTCAACCCCAGCATTTTGGGTGCAGGCGGCATGCCAATAGAAGGGCTTATCACTGTCACTGCTATAGCCGCATGTTTAGGCACCTTATTAATGGCTTTTATGACCAACTACCCTATCGCTATGGCACCGGGTATGGGATTGAACGCTTTTTTTGCCTTTACTATTTGTTTAACCAGAGAAATACCATGGGATGCTGCCTTAGGTATCGTGTTTTGGAATGGAATTTTATTTTTACTGTTGTCTGTCACAGGTGTTAGAACCAAAATAGCTGAGGCCATACCGGCAGCTCTTAAAATTGGTGTGCAGTGCGGTATTGGATTATTTATTGCCTTCATTGGTTTAAAAAATGCAGGCCTCGTAGTTGATAACCCTGCTACTTTTGTCTCTATTGGCGACCTATCTGAACCTGCTACGTTATTGGCGTTGGCAGGCATCATCTTAACCATCGTATTGGTCATAAGAAAAGTCACCGGTGCCATCCTTATTTCTGTCGTTGTTTTAAGTCTAATAGGTGCTTTTATACCGGTTGGCGATGGATACTTAACCCAACATACTAGCCAATTTATTGGACTTCCCGATGACATAAGCAGTACATTTTTTGCAATGGATATTATGTACCCCATAGAATATTTTGCTGAAACATGGGACCTTATTTTTGCACTCTTATTTGTCAATATGTTTGATACCATCGGCACCTTGATTGGTGTATCGCGCCGCGCTAACTTGTTAGATGATCAAGGTAAATTACCTAAAATGGGTAAAGCAATGACGGCTGACGCAGTCGCTAGTGTTATGGGTGCAGCTATCGGTACATCTCCTGTTACCTCTTACGTCGAATCAGCAGCTGGAGTCTCAGCAGGAGGCAGAACAGGTCTTACGTCAGTGTTTGTTGCCCTATGCTTTATGTTGGCTTTGTTCCTCACTCCCCTTATGAAAGTCATCCCATTAATGGCAACGACGCCTGCATTGATCATGGTAGGTATATTGATGATGGACTCCTTTAGACAACTTGATTTTGATGATCTAACATCCTTAGCGACTGCAACCGTTGCCCTACTGGCTATGCCACTGACTTTCAGTATTAGTGAAGGTATAGCTCTAGGATTTATTACTTACGTGGGCATAATGTTAGGCACCGGCAGGTATAAACAAGTAACCTTAATCACCTACATCATGGCAGCGGTATTTGTGTTGAGGTATGTGTTAGATTTGAAATAACGAAAATTTTGTAGCCGATTGACACTCAGAAAGTACATCGCAAAACTTTAAATAAAGGATTTAAAAAACTATTTTAACTCAGAATAAATCCGGCTTAATGTTTGATAAATTAAGTCGGTTTTTTATTTTATCACTTTTTCTTTTAATACTCATTTTTGATCAAATGATCGGCAGTATATGTGTCATAAATGCCAAAATATTTTCACAGCAAACCACTTAATTCCTAAGCGAACAAGTAAACTCCTGACTAAAATAACGCTGAAATAATGTAGGTTTTCATCCCCTTTTGTCATGCGATGCGACGTTATTTATTCGCAGATAAGGGAGAAAGCGTTAGTTCTTTCTATGCAATATTCACTAAGCTTCTTCAGGCTTGTTGATGATGAACCTAACCTAATAATGGAAAATGTTCATAACAACTTGTTACTAAATGTCATATTTTCATTGATAGAAATCAATTACATATAAACGTTTAATATGATGATAGAAGGACGTATGTGTTGAAAAATTTATTATTATTGATGCCAACTTTTATTATTGTTGAATGTGACCATTCAGACAGTTCTAACTCTTCGCATGATGATTTCATTTTGAATTGGACATTACTTGATGCGGTCTATTTATTAGTGTGTAATCCCAGTTCGCGAGATGAAAAAGTGATGGGATCATTAGCATTACATCAAGCAGGCATGTTATTACGCAGTTACCCGTTTGAATTAGAGTGAAAAGCGGTTTAGCATGAGCAATACTAAGACTTTAAAAATTACAAAATGCAGAGAAAAAAACGATTTAGGTCATTACATTACGAAGGAATTTTAATTAATGCTTACGAAAGCTAAGCATTAATTTTACGTCATAGATTGTGTATAACCCATAAAAACCGTAAGCAACATAGGACACTTTTCGCTATTTATTGTTGCTAATGCACCTCAACAAATAACTACATGGCTGAGGAGCTTTACACTTATACTAGACTTTCATAGGAACCATTAATGAAACCTGTTTCAACTACCGCCATAATTATTGCCTCAACTATTTGGCTGAGTGCTTGCAGTGATTCATCTGCACATAACATTTCATCAAACTCACACTCAAAGACAACGGTATCTTCAAATATGCCGTCTGCAAAGGTCGCGACTTTAAGTGCAGATAAGCAATTTGAGCAACTTATGGATGAACATTGGAACTGGTACACATCACAACATCCAAGTTTTGCAACCAGTCTTGGCATACGTGATTATGATGATAAGTTAAATGATCCTTCTCTTGATGCTTATGAAGCTGGTGTTGCTCGTCAAAAAACTCTCTTAACACACTTTCAAGCGGTCGATATAATATCACTGTCTAAGGCCAACCAATTAAATCATGCGCTTATGGTATTAAATCTTAGCTATCAGATCGAAGCCGCTAATTTTGGTGATAAGTATATGCTTATCACTAATAGAAGCGGACCACATATGTCGCTGACTAGATTACCATCTCAATTGCCATTCTTTTCAAAAGCAGATTACGAAAGTTATGTAACACGACTTAGAGTCATGCCGGCAAACCTTGAGAAAGCGACCAATACCCTCAGAAGTGGATTAGAGGCTGGATGGGTGCAACCTTGCAAGCCTATGGTGGGATACGAAAGTTCTATTTCTGCGCATATCGTAACCCCCTCCGATAGCATCTTTATGCGACCTTTTACAAAC
>CAZMDX010000510.1:0-2198 GCA_964564805.1 uncultured Pseudoalteromonas sp.
GGCAATAGGCTCGCTTAAACTGACCATCAACCAATATCATACAAACGCTGAAGATATATAACGATAGTCTCTTTAAGGCTTATCCATTCACTTTCATTTAACAACTCGTTACGCATTAATTTCTGGCTCAATAGCGTACCTCTATGCAACCGATACCAGCGACCTACTAATTGTTTATCTGACCACGTTAAGGCTTTGTCTTTATCCACGTACAGCACTAAATGCACATGATTGCTCATCACCGCATAAGAACAGATACCAATGGCAAATACTGACGATAACCACAATATTTTATCTTCTACCCAAACCAGTCTGTGCTCGTAACTCGTACCTGAATATTGATCAGTAGCCCGGCTCCCGTACCACATAAAAAGGCTCGCCTAACACAGCGTGATACGCAATGATAACGAGGTGTGTCGATGAGGCTGAACTGAAATGAATGAGGCTTGGGCACAAGTGACTCCTTTCAACTTATGCTATTTCAATTGGTTTTATTAAAGTTTAGTGAATGAAAAAAAACAGTCAAACTATTATGGGTGGCTTGTTTAAGTTGCCGCAGGCTTATTATGGGTGGCCTGATTAAATTGCCTAATTAAATTCCATTTAAGTGTAATTTCCTAACGTCAGCGCTTAAACCATTACAGCATAATTAATTTAATGCCAATGTTTACATTTAGACGTTTTACCAATACCCGGATTAAAGCTATTGGTTGGATCGAGCTCTTTATAAAACGCTTTCAAATCAGCCTTTGCAAAATATTCATGTCCGACATTATGCTCTGCTGGGTATTCTGCACCACGGGCATCAAATGTTGCTAAAATTTTATCTTTAACCTTTTTGGCATCAACACCTTTCTTTAGAATATAGTTTTGATGCATTACATGACAAAATAAATGTCCATAATAAAGTTTTACGGCAATTAACTCATCCAGCTCAGGCGCTAAGGTTTCAAACCAATCCTTTTCGTTACGAGGAAAAGCAACATCGATGGTCATGATAGCGCCAAGCTCTTTGCTGTTCATTAACTGCTGACGACCAATGGCACCACCCGCAACAAATCGATGCAAAATAGCCTTTTCACCTTCTTCTTTGGTACATTCAAAATAATTGCCTTCATTCAAGGTAAAGAAGTTATCAAAATAATTTTTAGCTTCATCAACACCGTCATTGCTCATTTCAATGATCCAGTGATGTTGGTATTTATCTCGGTATTCATCCATACGTTTAGGCAGATGGTTTGGCCACAAATAGCTCATATATTGCATAATACGATCAGAAAATTTGCTTGGTAAAAACTTTATTTCATCGGCATAACGATCCACTGTACGTTTAATGGCAAACATTTTAGGCATGTATTTTGAGCCCAACTTATTAATGACTAAAAATGAATCTTTACCGTATTTTTTTGAAGCGTCATAACAATCACGATGTAAATACTCACCCGATACCGGCAGTGATTTAAATGTCGATAACATATCTCTTCGTATTTTAGCGAGTACGGCAGGATCATTAGTGCCGACATAAAAAACTTGCTGCTTTTCAGGAATAGCAAAAGTATCCATACGGACGGCAAAAACAGCTAACTTGCCGGCACAACCTGAAGATTCATACAAACGACGACCATCGTTGTTGTAACGTGATGGCGTATCTTTATCAATGTCTCTCACCCGCTCATGATATTCATTATCTGAGGCACGTTTTGATGGGAAACCAACATCTTTTTCAGTAAAATTTTTCTGTTGCAAGTTGGTTAAGATTTCTTCAGGAGTATCACCTAAATCAATACCTAAATTATTAACCAGTGATAAATTACCCATGGCATCAATTTGTGCATAAATTGAAAGCTCAGTATAGGCTGGTCCCCTTTGTACTAGAGCACCACCTGAGTTATTACAAATGCCACCCACTATCGAAGCACCAATACAAGAAGAGCCGATAACAGAATGCGGTTCACGGCCGTATGGTCTTAAAACATCATCTAAGCCAAATAAAGTACTACCCGCTAAACCGACAATTTGCTTGGCATTATCAATTAAATGAATGCTATCTATACGCATAGTACTGATGATGACAATATTACGGTCATAATCGTTGCCGTTTGGTGTCGAACCACCTGTTAGGCCGGTATTTGCTGCTTGCATAATAACAGCAACATCAGCCCTGACACAGGCTTTAAGTACTTGCCAAATTTCTACCA
>CAZMDX010000511.1:0-4922 GCA_964564805.1 uncultured Pseudoalteromonas sp.
CATAATTCGGGTATGCCAGCCCATTGTTATAAAGGGTGTAAAAGGTTATTACAAGAATATGCTAAGTATAACCATGCAGATGTCATAGAGTGGTTTGAAAATATACAGCAAGAACTTCAGCAGGCTCAGGTGAGGCTTCTGAACATGAGAAGCGTCGCTTTCTCAAAACATAGAATGGCTAAAATGATTGACGCTCTTGTCAAAAAAGGAGCCAAAGGATTATCAGTCGAACCGTTTGTTCTTGGTCAACACGATAAGCCTGTGGCATGGATTTTGAAGTTTAAAAAAGAGAATTAACTGAATTGAATTATCTTCAAAGAGGTTTCGCAGCACATAAGCGTGGTGAATTTTCAGAAGCTGAAAAATATTATTTATGTCATATAAAAGATTTTGAAAACGATTTTAACGCATTGCAATTACTTGGGATGTTAGCTTATAAGGGTGAAGATTACCAAAAAGCCATTAATTATATGCTGCAATCTCTAAAGCATAACGCCAATCAACCTAATACTGAAAATAATATCGGTAATGCCTATAAACGGGTCTCTGAATATAAGATGTCACGTCGACATTATGAAAATGCGATCCAATTAGAAGAAAAATATCAGGACGCATGGAATAATCTTGTTTCATTGCTTGTCGAAACTGAGGAATATGCGGAAGCAATATTGTTAGCTGAGCAAGCAGACATATTGTTTGGCCATTCTAAACGTTTGATAATTTTATGTGCCCAAGCTAGACGAGGATTATTGCAATATAAACAAGCGTTCACATTACTAAATTCTATCATACAATCTGAACCAAACGACGCTTCAGCCAAGTTAGAATTGGGAAAAACTTATTTCAGTGCAGGGCAGTGTGAAACTGCAATTAATCATTATCTTGAGCTAATAAGAGTAGGGATCAATGAATTTTCAATATGGCATAACCTAGGTAATGCTTATTCAAATTTAAGTCAATACGATGAGGCAATCGACGCTTATCAAAAGTCGATTAACTTAAATCCATCTTATGCACAGTCATATAAAAATATGACTGAATTAAAATGGGAAATAGGTGATCATCAAAATTTATTTACACATTACAAAAAAGCATTTGAATCACCATCATATACTATAGATTTGCAACTAGATTATCTTGAGCAAGTGATACGGCTAGGGCTGAATAAAGAAGCTTTAATAATTGTTGAGGCTTTAAGCAAAGCAAACCGTTTGAATGCTCGTTTTATCGGTCTGTCTAGCCGTGCATATAAGGTTAATGGTGATATTAAAAAAGCTTTCGAACTCGAAAAAAAAATACTCACTCTTAAATTTATCACTACAAAATCGAGACTTAGTTTTGTTGAAACTGCATTACAAAGCAATGAATTTGAACTGGCACACCAAGTGCTCAGTGAGGTATTACAACTGGAGCCTGATAATCAATTTGCACTAGCTTTAAGCCACACTGGTGCACGACTTGCCCCGTTATTGTTTGACACGTCAGTTTTGTCAGTTGATAAATTTATATTTGAATTTACCATTAAGCCCCCTAAAGACTTCAGTTCAACAGCTACATATTGCCAAGCGTTAGATAAATACTTACAGGTTTTGCATAAAGGCAAACACCAACCGCTAGAACAAACACTTCACCTTGGTGTTCAGACTAGAGGAAATTTGTTTGATGATAATCACCCATTAATTACTCATTTAGTGGGTGAGTTTGAAAGGTATGTTGAAGATGCAAAAACATATATACAAGAGATAAATGAAATGCAAAATATTTATCTCTATCCTGGTTTTACTATTCAAGAACCGACTTACTTCAGTGGGTCATGGTCTGTTAAGTTACACAATATGGGGTACCATTCAAACCACATGCATCCTCTAGGATGGTTAAGCTCTGCTTTTTATGTAACATTGCCTAAAGACATTCAAAATGAGAACAAAAAAGCAGGTTGGTTTTATGTAGGTGTTCCTAATATTGACCTTCAATCTGAACTCACACCGACTAGATATATAAAACCTGAAGTTGGAAAACTAATACTTTTCCCCTCATTTTTATGGCACGGAACCGTGCCGTTTAACGACGATTCTTATCGCCTTACTGTCGCCTATGATGTTAGAAAAAAAATTAGAAACATAAAGTTATAAAATTATATTTGACTGTTTAAGCAGATTTTATTGATAGGTTATTGATAGCCAAGGTTGTTAGGTCAATAACTAATTTCAGCACAATTACTCAACTTAGATTATCGGTAGTACCATTAAGATCTTTGCTTTGATAAGGTTAATTTATAAATGACAAAGCACTCGTTTTATCGAATACTTTAAAGTTTAGCACCCTATTTATGCGACTCCACTAATTGCTGTTCCTAGGGTCACTCAGCGTTGATGATGGTAAACATCGAAACTACAATCAATTATAACATCGAGTTTTAACCTTCGTTGGTCAATAATGGCAAGCTTACCTGTAGCATCACGTTCATGCATGAGACTAACTGATGTTTGGTTTGATCGGTGGTGAAGTCTTACCTGATGAATCTGATGAATTACATGTGTCAAATAAAGCTATAGCTTCTATCTTGCCAGTCGACAAGGACTGCGATGTGTTGGCCTTAGGAATTAGGCGACAATGCATAGAAAAGTTATGAACAATTGTCGAGAAAAATGACGTCCTGCATTACAATTATTGGTTATTGGTTATTGGTAATAGACATTAGAGACGACATTGGACTCCACGTCAAAAAAACATTAGTAAAGTCGGGTAAAGAGCGAGAAATTATGGATGAGATTGATGTCAATATTAGTAAATTTTACTTTCATCAACTTCTCACCTATTAGAGTTTTATATAGGTGGAGTCACGTCGAAATAAGCTAAGTTTGTGATAATTCAAAACCGTTCGTGTGTTCAAAATTGACGTTAGACAATAGCACCACTTAGGTTTTAGACTCAGGCCTTTATTAATATGATCTTCGGCGCGCAAACAAAGTTGAACATCAAAATTCCTTGTGTTAATTGATATTTTTGGGGAGTCGCAGTCTTTGACATTGCCGTAGTTGCCTCATGTCATAACAGAGTCTGCTGCTCACACTCACGTTTAAATTGTCCCAGTTTTCTTCTAATAGAGCTGTATCGAGGCTTTCACGAGTTATCTTAACAATACCCAATGTATAAGCGGTTTATCGACAATCCCCAGGTAGCGGTGACCTTCAGTGAGCAAATAAGGGATCGATGTTAGCAACGCGAACCCAGTATCTTCAACCTTCCTAGGTTGGGGTTAATTAGGTTTAGTTTTATTACCGATAAACCCCCCTGATTTTTACAAGTAGTCAATCATCAGTGCCCTGAATATCGTTGGTGAAATATGAAGTAATCGCCATCATTTATATAACAATCAGTAGTATTGCTATACTTGTGCCTCAGTAGTTTTCCAAAGTGAAATAACATGTTATTGTGAATAAAAATTATTTGCCATCATATGTCAGAAAAACGCTCTACTTACGATCGTGCAGCCAGCCAAATAGCTGCATATGTTCAACCTTTATGGATTGGTGCATTTGCATTGCCTTTCGAGTTGAGGGATGAAAATGGACGTCTACTTAAACTCACTGATGATCATTTATCGGGCTCTAATCTTTTATTACTTTTCTTAAATGATCTAAATCTAGACCGTTTTACCGAACTTTTGTCCAATTTAGCCAAACGACAAGTACAGTTTGAAGATAAGAAGCTTCGTGTTGTTGTTATTACAGCATCAAGTGACGCGCAGGCAAACCGAAAGTTAAAACGCCGATTGAATTTTGACTGGCCGATCCTCGGTGACTCAACAGGAGCTGTTTTTGCTTCATATGGTTTACATAAATGCCACGGAGAACTTAGCCGATTAGTATTACTGACACCACTTCGACAAATTAGAACCTGGTTTGATTCAGCAACCAATATTGAAAATGCGCTTGAGGAAATTATGAATAAAACAAAACTCGACCAAACACAACAACCCGATCGATGGTCGCAACCGCATGCTCCCATTTTGCTTATACCTAATGTTTTATCACCTGAAGAGTGTCGCCGTTTAACAGATTATTACGAACTTGGTGCACCATTTACTGTGCGTCCACCGCGTCAAGGAGAATTTGATGGCGATTATCAAATGCCTGTGTATGAACATAACCGACAAGACAGGGTTGACCAAATAATCAAAGAGCGCAATATCTTAGAGCTACTCGATCAGCGGATTTGGGGTCGTGTCACTCCAATGATAAAAAAAGCTTTTGCTTTTGATGTCACTCTTCGTGAAGATTTACATATCGCTAGATATCAGGGCGATCGCGATGGTAATAAAATGGGACATAGGGACGATTCTAGTGTCGCTACATCTTACCGTCGATTTGCCTTTTCCATGAATTTAAATGATAATTTTGAAGGTGGAGAATTAGTGTTTAATGAATATAATCCTCACGGTTATAGAACCACACCGGGAACAGCCATGGTATTTTCTTCTTCACTTTTGCACGAAGTAAATGAAACTACAAAGGGCGTTCGGTACAATTTGATTTCACACTTTTATAATGAAACGACCATAAACAAACGCTAAATTCATAAATTATTAGCTACCAAAAACTCATAGACTGTTGATAGGTTTTTTCTTAATTTGTTTTCATCATGTCTATTTTCTTCTGCATGCCTATTTAAAGAGGCCTTCATGAAGCCGAAGCCGATTGATAGGCGGGATTGTGTGTTTGAGTTGCAAAAAATGGGGCGATTTGTTGATTCTGTATAGAATTACCAGGTAACTTGGGTACATTGTAATCCACATGACTTGATTAAATTTTTGTTTATTTCCCTTCTTCCTAATCAGATATTAATGATTATTATAAACATCGTCAGCAAAATCTAATGCTAATAATTTATTAAAGTCTGATAGGTTGATAGAAATAATT
>CAZMDX010000512.1:0-3642 GCA_964564805.1 uncultured Pseudoalteromonas sp.
CAACTGAGGGTCAACACCTCGCTCATAGCGATGAGAAGCATCGGTATGCAAACCATACTGACGAGCTTTTCCCATAATGGCGTCAGGCGAAAAAAACGCACTTTCAAGAAATATGTCGCTACTTTGGTTAGTCATACCAGAATCAATGCCACCAAATATACCCGCTATGGCCAATGCTTTTTGAGTATCAGCTATCACTAAGGTGTTATCTTGAAGTGTCACTTCGTTACCATCTAACAAGGTAAGCTTTTCATCTTGCTTTGCAAAACGGACAATGATGTCACCTTCAAGTTTGTCGTTGTCAAACGCATGCATAGGATGCCCAAGTTCTAACAACACAAAATTAGTAATATCCACTACAGGGTCAATACTTCTGACACCCGAACGTCTTAATTTTTCCACCATCCATAAAGGTGTTACTGCATCTGCGTTAATGTTCTTAATGACTCGACCTAAATAACGAGGACACGCTTCAGGTGCAAGTAATTGAATGTTACGACTCTCACTAATACTCTCAGTCACCGCAGCCACTTGAGGGTCCTTAACCACCGCTTGATTCAGAACACCCACTTCGCGAGCCAAACCTTTTATGCCTAAACAATCAGCACGGTTAGGCGTCAAATCCACTTCAATAGTGACATCATCGAGTTGCAAATATTCTCTAATATCTTGGCCAATCGGGGCATCATCAGGTAACTCTAAGATACCATCGTGCTCATCAGAAATACCTAGCTCTGAGAAGCTACATAACATACCAAAAGAAGGTTGACCTCGTAACTTAGCCTTTTTAATCTTGAAGTTACCGGGCAACAGGGCACCCACTTTTGCTACTGCGACTTTTATTCCTTGTCGACAGTTAGGTGCACCGCATACGATATCTACGAGTTCACCGTCGCCTACATCAATCTTTGTAACTTGTAATTTATCCGCGTCAGGATGCTGCCCACACTCCACCACTTCGCCCACAAATACACCAGAAAATTCGCCGGCTACAGCTTCAATGCTATCAACTTCTAAACCGGCCATGCTTAGTTGTTCAGATAACTCATCTGTTGATACAGATGGATTGACCCATTCTCTTAACCACTTTTCACTAAATTTCATATTCTAGACCCGACTTAATTAAATTGCTTAAGGAAACGAAGATCGTTTTCAAAGAAAGCACGCAAGTCATTCACTTCATAACGCAACATGGTTAAGCGCTCTACGCCCATGCCAAACGCAAAACCTGTGTAGACTTCTGGATCAATGTTAACTGCTCTCAATACATTAGGGTGCACCATTCCACAGCCTAAAACCTCTAACCATTTACCATTTTTACCCATTACATCTACCTCTGCGGAAGGTTCTGTAAAAGGAAAATAAGAAGGTCTGAAACGCACTTGTAAATCTTGTTCAAAAAAGTTGTTTAAAAAGTCGTGCAAAATACCTTTTAGTTCAGCAAAACTCACATTTTTGTCGACCATCAATCCTTCAACTTGATGAAACATAGGAGTATGTGTCTGATCATAATCGTTACGATACACACGACCAGGCGATATAATTCTAAGCGGTGGCTCTTCCACTTCCATCGTTCTTATTTGTACACCGGATGTTTGAGTACGTAACATCACATCAGGGTTAAAATAAAAAGTATCGTGATCAGCACGAGCTGGATGGTTCGCCGGAATATTTAATGCGTCAAAGTTATGAAAGCCATCTTCAACTTCTGGTCCCGTCTTAACACTAAAACCTAATTCACTAAAAAAGCTTTCGATACGATTAATAGTACGAGTAACAGGATGAAGTCCACCTCGACTTTGACCACGTCCTGGTAACGTGACATCGATGGTCTCACCGGCCAACTTTTGATTAAGCTCTTGGGTTTGCAATAACACCCCTTTGGCATGGATCAATTGTTGTATTTTTTGTTTGGCCAAATTTATTTTTTGACCCGCAGCAGGGCGTTCTTCATTGGAAAGTTTACCTAAGCCTTTGAGTAACTCAGTCATCCGTCCTTTTTTACCCATAAAATCAACGCGCACGGAATCAAGAATATTGACATCCACAGCCGCATTAATTTGTTCTTCTGCTTCATTGATTATGGCATCAAGATCCATAGTGTCCCCGAATTTGGATTAAAAATATGGCCTTTATTCAAAGACTTGTTACAAGTCTAAGGCGATCTCAAAATAGCCAACAATTCTACACGAAAGCCATACTTTGAGGCTAGATACAATTGTCACAAAGTCCGCATATTTAACGATTATCTCGACCAAAAACTTAAAAAGTGCTAATTATTTATGAATATTAGATATTTATGGGTAGGACTTAAGCCACCCTAGTTTTTGCCTCAGACTAGATTCAATAATTTGTTTGTTATTTTCAGTCCCATATTCACAAATTACTCTGGTACAAACATATCAATAGAAAACAAACATACTTAAATTATTACGCTGATTTGATTGATGGGAGTATTACAGAAAAGCTCATGGCAGGTTTAATGATGCTACGTTTGATTATAATGGTACAGATGAAATAAAAGTGACAATTGAACTTGCTAAACGATGATGCGAAAGTTATTAAAAAGGAGAACACTTACTAATAGATAATTTTATTTTTTATAAAAAAATGGCGAGCATCATGCTCGCCATTTCCCGAAAGAACTTAAACTTATTATTAAAAAATTAAGCTAATGCACCTTTAGCGGCATTAACTAATGCAACAAATGCATTCTTATCATGTACCGCTATGTCGGCTAATATCTTACGATCAATTTCAACAGAGGCTTTTTTCAAACCATTGATGAAACGGCTGTAAGACAGGCCATTTTGACGTGAAGCAGCGTTAATACGCGCAATCCATAACTGACGGAATGTGCGTTTTTTGTTGCGACGGTCACGGTATGCATATTGACCAGCTTTCGTTACTGCTTGAACAGCAACGCGATAAACTCGACTACGAGCTCCATAATAACCTTTGGCTTGTTTTAGTACCTTTTTGTGACGGGCACGTGCAACAACACCACGTTTTACTCTTGCCATATTCTAGTCTCCTGTTTTAAACGTAAGGTAACATGCGTTGAATTAACGCAGTGTCGGCCGCATGGACCAGTTTTTTGCCACGTAAGTGACGTTTACGCTTAGAACTCTTCTTGGTCAAAATATGACGCAAGTGAGACTGTTTACTCTTGAAACGACCTGAAGCGGTTTTTACAAAACGCTTAGCTGCTCCACGGTGTGTTTTCATTTTAGGCATTGCTAAAACTCCGCATTGTTAATAACTTATTGTGTTGCAGACACTCAAAGTTTAAGTTACATATTTAGCAGCAAGGTGAGTCAGGGTTGCAGTACCCATCCTACTTGTAGACCTTAACTACTTCTTAATGGGTGCAAGTACCATGATCATCTGACGACCCTCTACCCTATGTGGGAAGGATTCGCAGTTGGCAATGTCTTCCAAATCCGCGCGAACGCGTTTAAGTTGTTCAATGCCAATCTCTTGGTGTGCCATTTCACGTCCACGAAAACGTATCGTTACTTTGGCCTTGTCTCCCGCTTCTAAAAAGCGACGCAGGTTGCGCAGTTTTACCTGGTAATCGCCTTCATCAGTGCCAGGGCGAAATTTAATCTCCTTGACCTGAATTTGCTTCTGTTTTTTCTT
>CAZMDX010000513.1:0-8880 GCA_964564805.1 uncultured Pseudoalteromonas sp.
ACACCCATCGTTAATATCCTCAAGCGGCTTTGAACCTTTGTTCTAATTACGATGGGTGTTTGTGTAAATGTCGTTTTGTTTAATTAGAATGGGTGTCTATGTAATATCTATGTAATAACGTGAATTTTTTAAATATAGAACTTATAAAAGTGGTGTGAGCGAAGAAGCAAGATATAAAACTGACAAGTGGGTTTGAAATAGATATAGCCTCGTAGTTAAATTAACATGATCAATTATTAACAATAGTTCAAATAGATATTCATAACTGAGCCGAAGATATACAGGTATCTATGAACGTCCATGATATTGAGTTACATAGGTTTATTATGGCACGCCGTTGTTAATATTTAATTTTCTACCTGATTTTGATGGTACTAAAAATAATCTAGTTTTTGCTGCATTGCCATTGATCATATTTATTCACAGTAACCACTGAAGAAATTAATCCTTTACCTAAAAGTCGATCATGAGCGTTATAAGCTTGACGTATAGAGAGGTATGAGCCTATTAGTAAAGCTACAGTTTTATTTTTTTCTAAATAACAAAAATAATAAGTCTGAGTAGATAAAACATTTAAGTTGAAAAATTTATAAAGTGATTCTTGCTGTTTATAAACCCCTAGTTGTAAGTAATAAAGTTCATTATTTCTATCAATATTATCGTGTAAATCAATTTTGTATTTATCCCGCAATTGTGAATAGGGCAACGAATAAAACCAATGTTTACTGTTTACAGTATCAGTGTTTAACATTTCTTTTAGCCCCGACTCTGCGATAGTTAGCGTGTTTTTATTAGTAAACTTAAGTATTTGCTCTTGAATTGTTTCGGTGAACGGCTCTAGAGTTGACTCAGCCCTGTCGAAAGTAATTGGTTCTGGTGTTTGTTTAGCTGTTGTATCAACAATTGCTTCAAAAGTAGGTTCAAAAAAGGATCCATTAATGTCATGTGCGATTAAATCTGCAGTATTATCAGTTATGTTTATTTCTGACCTGTAGAGGTAGCCGTTGTCTAGTAGTATACCCAATAAAAAAACTACTAAACCTAACGTGACCGCACGGTGAGGTAGTTTGGGCTTTACAGCTAGTAATATTTGTTTTCCTACTGGTATGTAATAGTGTTGAGCGTAACAGCAAGCTTGCAATTGACCACTATGATAATTCACATCGAGCTGCGCGCCGCCCCATAACTCAAATGAAAATAATGTTTTACTTGAGTAATCACTATTGACCAGCTCACCTAACAATTGATAAATTTCGCTCGTTAAAAGTTCAGCGTTCTCAAATATCCAAATTTCAAGTCTGCCTTGTTGCTGGCATAAGATTAAATAAGCTTTTATTTGCTGAACTAATTCGTTGCGTTTGAAACATGGCTTGATGCCTGGCACACCCGCCTCACTAAGTGTCAGTGCCAATTGTTCTATACTGTCAATATTGCCGGGCAACCATAACAAGGAGTGATGAAGTGGCAAGTTTTTTTTATAAATAGACTTTACTTGACTGAGCATTTTAGGTTGTTGACAAGTAACAATGCGACACACACCTGTCTCAATCACTGAATATAAAATCTTAGAAATAGCTTTGTCTACTTGCAACTTAGTTATCATTTGCAAAACCGTTGGCAGTTAAATATTTTTTCTTACACATTATTACAAACACTTTCCGACAGACTAATTTCCAACAAAATCACCAATTTTGCTACTGCCAATCAACATTATGAGAGCAATGTAAACCTTAGTACTGAGCTTATTAAACCTCACTTTGAAGAATGATAGGTCATATTGAACTGTTTCACACACTCGAAATATCATAAATAAAGAAGTAACTTATTAAAAATATTCTCACTAAAATAGCGATTTATATGTGAAGAAAGTGAACTCACGATGAGTTTTTGAATAGCTCATTTAAGCTAAGATTAACTGTCTTTTTAAAAATTTAATATAAGTAATAGTACTCGTTTTTTGGCGAGAAATTAGTCTGCAAAAATAATAGATGATTTCAAATTTAAGGTAGATATCATGGTGTAAATTAAAATATCAGACTATTAAATATATCAAAAAGCTGTTTAACATATTTATTATCAGGCTAATTATCTTTGTGTATTCAAAATGTGTCAGTGAATTATCCCTCTGAAGAACTTTCATAAAATGTCGTCTAATGTTTGAATTTAGTTGCAATAAGATGAGGTTTAACTATGTCGTTTTTAAACACATATAAATCAATAACTAAAGTTGTTTTATACAACAGGTATTATTTTTTAAAGAGGTTAAAAAGGGCTCATGATTAATGATTGTATGCAATGTTTTTCTTGAGGCATAGATCAGTTGAAATGATTTTATAGTTTATACGTAGAGTGATATTTTAAGAAAAGAATAATGGGTGGCACAAATCTGCCCAGCTTGGGGAGTGCCAAAGACCTTGGTAATGATCTTTGGCATTAATAACGTTCATATACCCCGCGACTTTGGCGATGATGGAAATGAATGGCGAACAATACGCCACATTACTTGCCCAAATTGCTTGTATAAATGGTCATTATTGTAGTTTTGACCAAATTTTTCACAGACCTTTTGTACTTTGGTACTCATTACTGCGTACCGTCTTGCTGGTACAGTTGGAAACAAGTGATGTTCAATCTGATGACTAAGGTTACCTGAGAGAATATGAAATAATTTACCGCCCTTTAAGTTCGAAGAGCCTCGTAACTGACGCAAATACCAATGCCCTGGTAACTCATTATTAAGTACCGATTTATGGAATACCTCAGCATCAGCGGTAAAATGACCACAGAAAATAATCATAAACGTCCACAAGTTACGTAATATGTTGGCAGCAAAGTTTCCTGCTAATACACTTAAAAACATGGGTCCTGCCAACAGCGGAAATACTATATAGTCTTTGATAAGCTGGCGATTAATTTTACGCATCACCGGCTTTAATTCTGCACGTAACTCGGCCCATGTTTTACGGCCTTTTGCAATTTTACCTAATTCCAATTCCTGGATGGCAATACCCCATTGAAATAACAATGCGAGTAAGGTGGCATAAAAAGTTTGAAACAATGCCATCGGTGACCAGCGTTGTTCTGGAAACAATCGTAACATGCCATAACCCACATCATCGTCCATACCTTTGATGTTGGTATAGGTATGATGTTTGTAGTTGTGACTTTCACGCCAGTTGTCCGAGGTGCCAGCAATATCCCATTCATAAGTACTGCCTTTGAGTGAAGGTTCGTTCATAAAGTCATATTGTCCATGCATAACATTATGTCCAAGCTCCATATTTTCTAATATTTTTGATAGCGCCAGTATAAGAACACCCAGTAGCCAAAACGGGGGAAAGAAACTTAGGAACAAAAATCCTCGACCGACTACTTCGGTATATCGAACGGCTGCAACAATACGTCGAATATAACGTGCATCAACTTCTCCCACATCAGCGAGCTGTTCTTGTTTTATAGCTTCCAGTTCAGCACCAAACTGTGCCAGTTCATCTGCGCTCATCGCGCGGCTTTTTGAATAGTTCATGTCAAAGTTTCCTATAGATCCAGTTCAATATTTCCGGCGGCACGACTGACGCACAGTTTAATAATTTGTGAGGGCTCGTTGTCAACAACACCACTAAATGCATCTGCAGTTGTTCCCGAATTTCGAACACAGGTACACGTATTACAGATCCCTTGGCGACAGCCAGAAGGTACTGAGACACCTGCATTCTCTAACTGTTCGAGTAACG
Source organism: uncultured Pseudoalteromonas sp. (assembly GCA_964564805.1). GTDB lineage: Bacteria > Pseudomonadota > Gammaproteobacteria > Enterobacterales > Alteromonadaceae > Paraglaciecola. Next base: position 3,735 of record CAZMDX010000513.1, read on the forward strand.
GTGATTGGTTGCTTAGTTGAAGATGTAGGTTACTGCGGCGCAAAAATACATCGTGTTGAGTGCTCTCAGTATTTGAAGTTTGTGCCTGTGGTGGAGTGAATGCTTCACTTATTAATGGTAATTTTCGAAACTCACAACTACTTGTTGCAGCCTGAACAAAACCACTCGATCCGCAGGCAAAGACTTTTTCAACCGCGTCTATATTCATCACTTGAGACAATAATTCATTACTGATCCTTCCAGATAGAGACTCTTCGCTATGCCCTCGAGAAGTAATCAAGTGAACTTTCAAGTTAGGGTTTTTTTGAGCGATTGACTTTAATTCCTGTGAAAAATTAAAATCAACGTTAGTTTTTTCCCAGTACATTAACGTGACTAAAGTTGGCATGCCTTGTCTTGCCAATGTGCGAATTTGACTCATCATGGGTGTAATACCACTGCCAGCAGCTAAAAGTAACAAGTGTGCTGGCATAGGCTTAGGCAACAACATATCACCGAATGGGCTACCCAATTCTATTCGGTCACCCGTCTCAATATCGCTATATAAATACTCGCTCATCAAACCGCCAACCTCACGGCGTACTGTAATCTGAATATGCCTGCCATAAACCGGGTCGCTGCTGATACTGTAGCTACGGGTGATATTTCGCCCAGCAATCGTAGCTGTAACATTACAATGCTGGCCGGCAACAAAACCTTGCCAATTTCTATTTGCTTTAAGTGTCAGCGTCTTCGTATCTGGGCTCTCAGACATCACCGAAATAACTCTCGCAAAACATCGGCCCCAAGCATGAGTTGAACCCAATTGCTGCGCCCAAAAATCAAATTTTGCCGGATTAATTAAAGGCGATATCAAATTTTCTCCCCATGTTTTAAAAGTTTGCATCATTTTTTTCTTCGAACGTCTATGTATAGAAGTTAATAATATACAAGTGTATATACACTTGTCAATACGATTGTATATACGATTGTCATTACACGTGTATATACATGCGTGTTTACAACGCCATATCAATGCGTTAACGTACTATTTTTAGATTATGAAACTCATCATGCGACTCATTAGAAAAAAAAATACTGACGTAGAGCAGGATAAACCAAAACGTAAACCAGCTATTTCAGAGCAGGAATTAATGGAAGCTGCAGTGCGACTAGTGGATTCCAAGCGAAGCGTGTCGAGCCTTAGTCTTAGGGAAATAGCCAGAGAAGCAGGTATCGCACCGAATAGTTTTTATCGGCATTTCAGAGACGTAGATGAACTGGCTGTGGCATTAATTGATCGGGCTGGGCGAGGTCTTCGAGGCACAATTCGCGAGGCACGCAAGCGACTTGAAAACGACCGAGGCGGAGTTCGTAGTTCGGTAGAAGTATTCATGGAAGCACTGGATGATGACCAAAAATATTTGAAAATATTGCTTCGTGAAATCTCGATTGGTTCTGATGCCTTTCGCAATGCAGTCGATCGCGAGCTCAATTACTTTGAAGAAGAGTTGAATGATGAGTTGTTACGTATCTCCGAAACGACAGGTAAAAAAATTCATGAACCACGTCTTGTTGCTAAAGCCATAACACGACTGGTATTTACCCTTGGAGCATCAGCTGCAAACATGAGTATAGAACAGCGAAACGTTTTAACCCAAGAAACGGTAACGATGGTACGGATGATTATTGTTGGTGCTAACGCGATGGTGGAGCGTAAATGATCCAATATAAAATTTATAGGATTAAATTTTATTTGATGTTTTTTGAATCAGACCACACGATATTTTTTAAAAACCATTAAACATATGTTTTTGAAAGTGGTTTTAGTCTAATAAATCGTTTTAATTCCTTGCAGTAGGTTTGTATATAGTTACTTATTTTATGATTAATAAGATGTTATTAAAACGTTAAAGGTATGTAATGATATACCAAATAAAAGGAATTTTTGTGTTACAAGGATACACTAATATGTGTAATGCGTTATGTCATGAAGGAAATATGTATGACCGGTAAACGTTTTTTGAATTTTATTACCAGTAGAGGCATCCCTGCTAGCTGCCTCGCCCAACGTCTTGGATGCCACCTATCCTCCATAAAAAAGCTTAAGTCATGTGACAAGGTTCCTCGTCACTATATTAATATGCTTGTAAGAGAATTTGGTGCGTATTTAACCGGTAGTGATTTGGAGATGTTAAATACAGCCTAAATCATAATTAATTTCAATAGTCATTGTTTTTAAAAAACACAGCTATCGGATTGGTTACACCTAATAACCTGACACATTTGTTGGCTGACACTGCTAGATATAACAAAGAAAACTGCAATAATATTATTATATCAAGTAGTTATGGAGTTCTCGCTAATGAGTTTTAAGTTCTGATGTAAATTAAGAAAATTGGATCTCTAGTCTGAGTTTTTTTAAACAGGGTTTTCCTGACCTTTATATTGAATAAGTTATATGGGCACCAAAAATCAATAATTAATCGTGTTTAAAGTTTAGAAAATGAACCTAATATTGATAACAGACCGCTTACTGCCTTTAAATATTTTCTCTGCTTCTTGATTATTACTCGAAGTCTGAAGAGTATTATCTAGATAATCATTACTTTCTAAAATCCACATTTCCGCAATAAGAGACTAATCAAAAGACCATCAGTTATTGTCATTTCCAACACATTTTCAGGATAGATGTCATTCAAATTGAAGCATTATCAGCTGTTTGTAAATACTAGGAGCGATAACAAATAATAAGACCTTAGAATTTGCCAAAATGACCATCATTACGATGTAAAAACCTTTAATTACACAAGGCGAATATTTAAATCAAGTCAGTGCAAACCACAATGGTTAAACATTATTTAAGTATTTCAATAAACGAAACTTGCTTGACTGAAAGTGATATGTCTGTACGTATTGAGTGTGGATCTGCTGTGGTAATGGAAGATTTGAAGTTTGTATTGGGCAATATGCTTGGATTAGCACTCCAAATTAAAGGCTTGCGCAGCAGCAGTTATTTTTGATTATTAAATTAATAATATTTGGATAGTTTTGCTGACATACCAACCAATTTAACTAATGCTATTACAGTGACCAGGAATAATATGTCAAAAATAATATAGACTAGAATTTCGTCAGACCAGTTGCTAGATTGAGTTTGAGCAAAACAAACGTTAGTTAGTGAAAATAGATATAACATTGTCAAAATTTTAGTTAAGCATTTCATTTATTAAACCTGTATCTCAAAACATGCACTAAAAATACACAGTTTAACGTTCAATTGCAAATGATAATCATTACTATTTGCAATTGTTGGCTATTTTGTTTATCTTTTGTGTGTTCTCAGATTTAAGGAAATTTTATGGCACTTACTTTTCTTTGCCCAGTCCATCGCGATTGGGTTTACTTTCATCCTCAAGATGCACTAACTCAACTGGAAGGGACACAACAGCAAGGAGAGGTACTTATGCAAAAACAAGAATGGCAAGAAGCCATAGCGTTTCTTGGTTGTGCATTTGAAACGACAGAAATATTGATAGAATTACAAGGCTTTGAAAAATCATTTTTGCTATCCAGACTGACTACTCTAGCTATGTTGCTCGCTGCTAGTTTCGCTAAGTTAAATGCCATGAGTTATGGCGAGGTGATACTCAAACAAGCACAACAAAAACTACAAATGGTAGCAGACCATTCTTTAGGCAATAAGTCTAAGCAATACCACGTTCAACAATGTTTAATGGCGGTAAAAAGCAGCCTTAGGCAATTCATGTTTATGCATCCATCGGCTCAAGATATGTCGACAGCCCAAGTACATTGATGAAAAAGCTTATATGGGCCCATAATGAATAAGTGCATAAATTAAAGTGAGTAGATAAGGACACATGCGGCCCATATCCTGGTATTAGAAGATTAAAAATTGTCAAACGACCAATTAAATGTATTGTTGTGCAGTTATGGCATTTTGTAAGACCAAGGCCATGATGGACAGCAGGGTTGTAATTCGCTTTAAAAAGAAAATTCGATTTGATATAGCTTGATGTTCACTTGCCCTCGCTAATTGCTTTTACGTTATCGAAAATTTAGAAGAACTTGCCAAATGTCCGTTAGGCTTAACACTGCTTTTGGCACTGAGTAAGAATGCATTGAGGGATACACCAAAGGGGTAGCCGATTATCTACCTAAACCCTTTAATTTAATGGCATTTATGCTGCGCATAGACGTTTACTGCGCCGCACAGATAAAATTAACGTAAAGTCTGGTCAGCAAAGTGTGTTGAGATTAGACGGTCTAAGCCTAGATATAATCCATCTGGGGATCGCTGACCACAAGCAACCGATTATAATAACCCCATACAATTCGGACCACTGCGGTGCTTAGCTGATAGTCAGCATGAGGTGTTGAGTAAAGCCTATTTATGTCAATCGGTAATAGAGAAATATTCTAGTCAATACGACCGCACTTTAGATATATATATTAGAAGAGTTTGAAAAAATGGGTTGAGGCGGGATGCTGATTGAACGCTTCGTCACACTTCAAGGCAAAGGATACTGTTTTTCATGAGCGTCAGCCATACGCTGTTAATAAAGCTACTTCGTATTATTTCAGCAGGCACGCTGACATTGTTTTGGTAATCGACCTATTTATTGACGAGACAAAAAAACACGAGTCTTATTGCCCAAGAATATCAGCAAAAGTTAGTCGGCTATGGGCAAAAGAAGAATATATTTACAAAAATGATAGTGACGCAGCATTACAAAATTGGCTCAATACAATACAGAAAAAAGAGCAAACTTGGGCGGCTGTTTAACGTCCGCGGCTACCGCTTTATCATTACGCAGCAGCTGCAGGCGTTATGTTGTTTTGAAAGTGTGGCATCGATATAAAATATAAGGAAATAGCGATCTAAGAGGTCAGTCGATCAAAGGAGGAAGAGTTATTGATATCATGAGATAAGGGTCTAGAAATATTTTATTATTGTTTCATGAGTTTTGTGATGGCTCATTTACCTCGTTTAAATCCTCCTAGAATTCCTCAGCATGAGGTTCAAAGGGGTAATAATCGATAGGCTAGTTTTTTTGCTGAGAATATCAATAACTCTTACCCCATCGATTGGAAAAAGAATAAAATAGTATAATAATCAGTGTAGGTAATGATTTACATTTACATT
>CAZMDX010000514.1:0-2851 GCA_964564805.1 uncultured Pseudoalteromonas sp.
TCTTCATTTTTCACTAAGCCCATTGCGATACCCGCAACAGAAGCTTTAATTGGAACACCAGCGTCCATCAATGCCAAAGAAGTACCGCAGACAGATGCCATTGAAGATGAACCATTTGATTCAGTGATTTCAGATACAACACGTACCACATATGGGAATTCTTTCTCAGACGGCATAACCGCTTGAATACCGCGTTTAGCTAGACGACCATGGCCGATTTCGCGACGCTTAGGAGAACCAACAAAACCAGTCTCGCCTACACAATAAGGAGGGAAGTTGTAATGCAACATGAAGCGACTGTCTGTTTTACCACTAAGACCGTCAATCATCTGTGCGTCACGCTCTGTACCAAGGGTAGCAGCAACGATGGCTTGAGTTTCACCACGAGTAAACAAAGCAGAACCGTGAGTACGTGGCAACAAACCAGTAGCCACGTTAAGCGCACGGATCATCGCAGGATCACGACCATCAATACGTGGCTGGCCAGCAAGAATACGTGAACGAACGACGTCACTTTCAAGCGCATGCATCATTTCTGATACTTCTTTCGCATTTTGTTCTGCATCGCCAGCAACAATGGTCTCAACTGTTTGACTAGTCAAAGCGTTGATTGCGTCTTTACGCTCCATCTTGTCAGAAACCTGATAGGCTTCTGTCATGCCAGCTTCGGCTAATTCTTTTACTTTGTTTTTAAGCTCAGTGTTTTCTGGTTCGCCTTGCCAATTCCACGAAGGTGTATTCACCTCAGCAGCAAACTCAGCTACAGCACCGATAACAGTTTGTAATTGCTCGTGACCATACATAACAGCACCAAGCATCACTTCTTCAGATAATATGTCTGCTTCAGATTCAACCATCAATACCGCATTTTTTGTACCAGCAACCACTAAGTCTAATTGACTGGCTTCAAGTTCAGATGTGCGAGTATTTAATACATATTTTTCGTCAGTGTAACCAACACGTGCAGCACCGATAGGGCCATTAAAAGGCATACCAGAGATTGCTAGCGCGGCAGATGCACCAATGAGTGAAATAATGTCAGTTGGAATTTCAGGATTAGCTGAAACAACAGTGATGATAATTTGAACTTCGTTCATAAACCCATTTGGGAATAAAGGACGAATTGGACGGTCAATCAAACGAGACGTTAGCGTTTCGTATTCAGAAGGACGACCTTCACGCTTAAAGAATCCGCCTGGGATTTTACCAGCAGCGTAAGTTTTCTCTTGATAATTAACCGTCAATGGGAAGAAGTCTTGACCTGGTTTAGTATTCTTTTTACCAACAACAGAAACCAATACACAAGTATCATCCATACTTGCCATTACAGCTGCGGTGGCTTGACGAGCAATTACGCCTGTCTCTAGAGTAACAGTATGCTGACCATACTGAAAAGTTTTAGTAATAGGAGTCATTTTTTTCCTTTAAATAATTTTTAAACTGCCCCACTTAGGGCAATACACTTTTTGCTTTCTTTATATCGCTTTCAATTGCGGCGCATAGTATAGCGGGTCAGTCTGGCTAAAAATAGTAAATGCCCTGAATTAACCGTAAAAACTGTACATATTTGGCACTTATTATAATTAAGCATCCTGCTTGTACCCAATAGACTAATTAATTTGAATGATTATGTGACATAAAAATTTGTCATCGCCAGTTCCTTGCTCAAATTAGCCAAGTCGATACACTGAGCATCGAATTAAATGTCAAAGAATTGTATGAAACTAATTATTTCAATATTGTGCTTATTTACCCTGATGGCGTGTCAATCGATCGTTACTGATACGCAACCTATCTTGAAGCCAGCTGAATCTGTCGGTTTTTCGTCTGTACGTTTAGATAGAATTGCGCCAGTGATGCAAGGTTATATCGACCAAGGTAAACTGGCAGGCACCCTCACCTTAGTCGCGCGTAATGGTAAAATCGCTTACTTAAATGCCCAAGGCATGCAAGACAAAGAAGCCGGTAAACCTATGACTGAAGATACCATTTTCAGAATCTACTCTATGAGTAAACCAGTGACTGCAGTCGCTGCAATGACACTTTGGGAGCAAGGCAAGTTTCATATGTTTGACCCAATAGGCAAATACTTACCAGAACTGGCGAATATGAAAGTGTATGTCAGTGGTTCGGGCGATAGTATGGTCGTAGAGGATGCTAAATCGCCTATCCGTATTATTGACCTGTTTATGCATACGTCTGGCTTTAGTTACGGTTTTACCGCTAGCGAAGTGGATAAGTTGTATCAGAAAATGTTGTCTAAGCCTGACGAATTAAATCGTGGCAATATATTAGCTAAATTTGCAGAAATACCTCTCACACACCAACCCGGCACAGCTTGGAATTATGGTGTCTCTACTGACATCATTGGCTTTTTAGTTGAAAAACTCAGTGGCAAAAAGCTGGGTGAGTATATGCAAGAAACTATATTTTCGCCTTTAGGTATGAAAGACACTGGCTTCCATGTAGCGGCTAATAAAGTTGGTAGACTTACGCAGATTTACACAGCCGATAGAAAAACAGGCCAAACCATCGTTATGGAAAATGAACCCTTAGGTGACTACATGAGCGATCCAGACATCCATAATGCTGGTGGTGGACTCGTCTCCACTATGCAAGATTATTTCACCTTCGCACAAATGATGCTTAATGGTGGTGAAATCAATGGGGTAAGGATCCTCGGTAGAAAAACAGTTGAATACATGAGCACTAACCATTTATCAGAAAACTTGCTTCCATTTGCTAATGACTCACAAGGTGAAGGATACGGACTTGCCATGTCAGTCACAGTTGACCCGGGCATGTCAGGCTTTATGAGTTCAAAAGGAAACTTTGGTTGGGGTGGCGCGGC
>CAZMDX010000515.1:0-3830 GCA_964564805.1 uncultured Pseudoalteromonas sp.
AAATACAGTTGAACGGTGCATTAAAAATAATTACAGTGAAAAATTAAAATTAAAATTAAAATTAAACGTTTGTTGATCCAGACATATGAATAACATGAATAGGCATAGGCATGTTTATATTGTTGAACCTAGATTGGGCTACTAGGCAATCTATCTGGTAATATTTTTATGAATGATTAAATAAAGGCTGAATGATGACACAATATATGAGCAATACTCAGGTAGCAGAACAGGTCTTACATCATGTTAAAAATGCTTCAACGGATCAGGGAGATGAGGTCTGGCGAGAACCTGTTGAAAATTATTGTTCAGAAAAACGTTTTCAAAATGAACTGACTATTTTAAAGCAGTCACTTATAGCGATATGCCCCAGTGCTTCATTAGTCAAAAGAGGAGATTTTATTACTCAAAATGTAGCAGGTGTTCCCCTCATTGTAGTGCGTGGCCAAGATCACAAAATTCGAGCTTTTATCAATGCCTGCCGACATCGTGGCACTCAGTTAGTTTCTGAACCAGGCTGCAAAAAAGCCTTTGTTTGTCCTTATCACGGATGGGTTTATCGATTGGATGGCAGGTTACAAGCTATTCCCCATGAGCAAGGATTTCCGGGTTTTGACAAATCCGATCATGGTCTTGTTGAAGTAAACGTTTTTGAGCAGAATGGACTCATTTTTGTCAAGCAAGATGCAAAAGCACACACAGCAAATCCATTAGAGGGTTTAACCACTTTGCTTCAGCCCAGCCAAATTATCATTAATAGAAATGAAGTAACGGTCGCAGCCAACTGGAAAATTTATCTCGAAAGTTTTTTGGAAGGTTATCATATTAAATTTGCACACCCGGATACCTTCTACCCGTTTGGTTACGATAACCTAAACATTATCGAATTTTGTGGTCCACATGCTAGGGTGACGTTTCCGTTTAGAAGAATCGAAAGTCTCATAGACGTTAAGCCCAGTGAACGAGATGTATCTGGAAGATTAACTTACGTTTATCATATTTTTCCAAATGTTATTGTCACTGTGTTATCGCATCATACGAACGTGATCATTCTTGAGCCTGTAGATTTACGCACCACCAGAACAACGGTATATCAACTCACAAATCCAACTACAGATGGGGAGCAACAAGCCGCATTATTAGCCGCTAAACGGGATTTGAGTTTTGTCGCTGAAACAGGTGCAATGGAAGATTTAGCATTGGTTAAGTCCATACAAAAAAGTATAGGATCTGGCGCGAATGATGCTTTTACTTTTGGTCATTTTGAACCGGCAATTGTCCATTTTCACCAACAATTAAGTAATCTCATAGGGTTAACGTAACAACCGACTTTAAATTACTGCCCTAGTCCTATATTTATTCTCACTCTCACTTTCACTCTCATTCTCACTTAAAATTTTCTGGGTACAGTTCACGAGCAGGTCTGTTTTCATATTGTTTTAATAGATGGCTGAATAATGCTTCATTTAAGATACCATCCAAAGAAGTCACCACATCTGCCAGGCTCTTATCATGTGTGCGACAGCAGTCTTGATAGTGTGCGATTAATTCAGTCAACGTTGTATTATGTCTTTTAATTAATAATTGATCCGCGGTGATAAAAAAATAAGCCCCTCCCCAATAGGCAGCTGGGTATTGCTGATTGTTCATCAATCTTGTGGCAATGGATGCAGCTGTTAAGTCGCTGTTGAACCATCGTAAGTGTGGAGAAATTTTTGTGTGGTAATTGTCGAATAACTTCCCTTTTAATAATCCCGCTTGCGCCATAATTTGATATTGCATAAAACTGGCAAAACCTTCAGAAAACCATCTATATTTGTCACCTAAATAAGGTAAGGCCATATGTGCTAGTTCATGGTAAATGGTCCAGTCGTCGACAAATTTTGTGAGACCAAAACGAACGTCTACGTGTAAATGTACGCTGCCTTTTCCATCACGCCTTGTATAAGCCCATGGCACAGGTTGATTAGACTTTCTTGGGTAAAGATGTAATGCCAACGGCGTAGGGTAAACGCCTAAGGTCTCGCGTGTCGCATTAACTCCCTGAGTGAGCCAGCTTTTAAGCATCTTTGCTTGTTGTTTTTTAAAGGCAGATAAACCATGCACTTTAAACTGGTCTTGCGTCACAGACATTACGTGAAAACAATGCATCAATAACACGGTAAAAATAGTGACCTTGATGCGGGTGGTTAACAATGAGTGCCTCATTATGTAGTTATAGGCGCAAGGTATTATGAAAAAAATCAGTCGCTATTTTGTACATTTGTATGGCTAACGCTGCGTCATATCTGTCACCTTCATCACGCATAAACGCATGTTGCGCGTTCACTTCATGCCAACTGAAATCACATTCGTTTTGGCTGAGTGTTTGGTGAATAATCATCCGACCTTGTGCCGGAACGTGTGGGTCTTGTTTGCCAAACACTAACACCATAGGGCAGCTAATATCGCCACTTCTGGTTAAAGAGTCATTACCTTTATCGCAAGGTAATGTATTTGAGTGTATATCTGTAGGGTATAAACAAAAAGCGCCAGATATTTGCTTGTTCAAGGCTGCTCTGAAAGCAAGATGACCACCAATACATACACCCATTACACCTATCTTACCTGTGCAATAAGGTTGCTGTTGCACAAAATCAATCATAGCTTGAGTATCTGAGTCGTGATGCTCCAGTGATTTAGTCAATTTGTCTGCATTACCTTTATCTTTTCCAGCGTCGTCATATGCTAGCACTGTGCCAAGTGGATTGAGTTCATGAAAAATTTCAGGAACCAACACTACAAATCCATGACTTGCTAATATTTGAGCACTGCGACTAATAGGGCTCGTTTGTTGAAATATCTCTGAGTAAAAAATAATAGTAGGATATTTTCCTTTATCTGATGGCCTAAAAACTGAAGTACGCATCAAACCCGTTGTCGTTTGAATATCATTAACGTGATGCTGAATAATCATGTTTTTCCTTTTAAGTCTTAAAAATTCAGGCAGTTGTTATAATGACCTGATTTAGCGTCGTTTTATTGTGAGTCTTTTATTGTGAGTCTTTTATAGTGAGTCTTTTATAGTAAGTCTTTTATAAAGTAGTTTAGGTCAAGGTAGCTATAGATTTTATACATATTGATCAAACATTGACTCAGGATAATCTGAGTTCTAATCTTCATCATTGGCTATTTTTTTGATACAAACAATTATACCTAATTGATTTGGCTCTAGTTGTTCAAACCATATAAAAATCTTCCACACTTAAGATACCATTAAAAATCAAATGCTTAGGATGATGTATAGTTTGATACTGGCTTTATCTGTCTTCAATACGCTTATAAAAATACCTACATTGGCCACATCAAAAATTTAAGTCACAGTAGCAATGTATCGTATTAATAAAAGCAAGTCGTGATGTACTTTGTCAGTGTATGCTCGGATATCTCAATATTATTTGCTGGTCCTATCAAAACAAGCATTAAATATCATTCAACATTTTTTTAGTAAAGAAGATTGAGTGTTTAAGTATTGGTTACGTATTCTACATGATTTGATACATACATTTGGTGGTTTCAGTTAGCATGCTTTTAAAGGTGTGATGGATCATTTAATGCCTGGATAACATTCATTAAACCTATATTGTCAATAAGTCATTTTATCTGAATAAAAGAAAGGATGGAGTAAAATATTTAGACTAAGCTGTCGCTGTCGACAAATATGTAACCGTTCTTAGTGCATGAAATAACATGTAAATAGTCTCGCGACGAGAAAAAGTATTTAATAACAATGGCTCAATAGTTGTTAGCCTAAGTATGTAAATAACATTCTGAATTTACTCTAGTTCTTT
>CAZMDX010000516.1:0-2016 GCA_964564805.1 uncultured Pseudoalteromonas sp.
ATCGGCACTACTAAGCTTAGCCCTCGGTATAAACGTCAAATACTGAATTGTTCATTAACTTGTCATCCCAAAAATCAGTTTCTATATAAATGAGATTAAAGTGGTCAATAGTCAGACCGGAGCATGAATTAGAAGTGTTTTGTCATGGAACAATTAATAAAAATACATATAAGTTTTTATAATATTACCGAACATTTCTTATATATATTTGCATATATCTTCCTATGGACACAATTTGAATAATCTTTTCTTTGTTAGCAAGTGAACCTAAAGATAAAAACACGTAAACTCGTGGTTTACTTATTCCTTTGAGCAACAGTTGTCAGATCACCCAACACAGTCCTCGCCTGCAGTTAATCAAGCGCAACAAGTATTAAAACACACCTTCGGCTATGACCATTTTCGAGATGGACAAGCACAAGTCATTACACAAGTAATGCAACAGAAGGATGTTTTAGTACTGATGCCTACTGGCGGAGGTAAGTCTTTGTGTTATCAAATTCCAGCCATGTTACTACCTGGTCTCACAATTGTTGTTTCACCCTTGATATCGCTGATGAAAGACCAAGTCGATGCACTTTTAACTTATGGCGTTAATGCAGCTTATATAAATTCGAGCTTGTCGCCACAAGATATGTTTAACGTTTATAAGGGCATGCAAGACAAAAGATATAAGCTAATTTACGTTGCACCTGAACGGCTCATGCAGCTAGATTTTATTCATCGTTTACAAGGGCTTGCTGTTAGTCTTATCGCCGTTGACGAAGCCCATTGTGTATCACATTGGGGACATGACTTTAGAAAAGACTACAGATTACTTGGGCAATTGAAAGCCACATTCCCTCATATCCCAGTTATGGGGCTGACTGCCACTGCTGATCTTGCTACCCGTGCAGATATCACCCAGCAGTTAAAGTTGCAGCAACCTTTTATCTTTAAAGGAAGTTTTGATCGTCCTAATATCCGTTATAACCAAGTTACTAAATACAAAGCGACAGACCAGGCAATAGCTTTCGTCAAACAACAAGACGGAAGCGGAATTATTTATTGTAATAGTCGCAGAAAAGTAGACGACCTTAGCGTCGCTTTAGCCAAACACGGGGTCAATTGTGCAGGTTATCACGCTGGTCTTGAGAGTGAAATTCGTGACAAAATACAACGCGATTTTATACAAGATAAAATTGATATTATAGTAGCGACGGTTGCGTTTGGTATGGGCATAGACAAATCAAACGTGCGTTTTGTTGTCCATTTTGATCTGCCACGCAGTATCGAATCTTATTATCAAGAAATTGGCAGAGCAGGAAGAGACGGCATGCCGGCAGAAGCATTGTTATTATTTGATGAAAAAGACGCAGCACGAATTAGACAATGGATATCAACGGGTGAAAATCTAGAGAGAAATAGCGTAGAATTGCAAAAATTTGCCGCCATGGAAGCTTTTGGTGAGGCACAAACCTGTCGCCGACAAATATTACTTAACTATTTTGCAGAATATTCAGCGGGACACTGTGGTAACTGCGATATTTGTCTCGATCCTCCAAAAGCGTTTGATGGCACTATAGATGCGCAAAAAGTGCTTTCTTGTGTGTTTCGACTAAAACAGTCTGCTTCTGGTCAATATTTGATTGATGTGCTCAGGGGTAAACAGCTAAAACGTATTCTAGAACATGGCCATGATAAATTGACCACTTTTTCAATTGGTAAAGACAAGTCTGATGCTTATTGGCATAACATTATTAACCAATTGATCCACCGAGGTTTTCTTAGGGTTGATATCACTCAAAATGCAGTATTAAAACTCACCGAAGAAGCAAGACCATTACTGCAGCAAGCGCAGAAACTTCAGCTCGCGGTGCCAAGGTTGAGTCTTGATTTAGGTAAAAAAACACAACTAATCACCCCGGACTATGACCGAGCTTTGTTCGCTAAACTCAAATATTTACGCAAAACTATTGCTGAACAGGATGACGTTCCACCTTTTGTTGTTTTCAGCGATGCAACATTAGCCGATAT
>CAZMDX010000517.1:0-8764 GCA_964564805.1 uncultured Pseudoalteromonas sp.
ATGTATGGACCTTGAAGCAAGGCCACAGAAATTCCTACCATTAATAGCAATAAACTAAAGAAGCCACCGATGGGTTCGTGCTCAAACAAAATGGTGATGGTTTTCACGTCTGTAGGGTATTGGTAAATTAAAGCCGCTAATGCTAAAAACAAGGTGATCAGGCAAATGCCCTGTGCAATAAAGTGATTTCGTTTGCAACTTGCTTGGATCATCACTGCCAAAATACCCACACTGATGATCAATACTGGTAACAACAACCATAATTCTTGAATGCTCATGGGCGAACCTCCCGAGCAGTTTGCATCAAACTACTAAGAATTTCGCTGCTTAGTTCCAACACTATGTGTGGCTGTAACCCGAAATAAATTAAGGCGACCACCAAGAGACTAGTGAACATCAATTCGCGCCTATGTAAGTCATTTATATTAACGTTGGCCGGCCCCTGAAAAGCCCGCTGGAAGAGGTGTAGGCCATAAACAGCTGAGCCGATTATGCCTAAGGAAGCAATGATTGTTTGTATAGGAAACGATTGGTAGCTGCCAAGTAAGGTGAGTAACTCGCCATTGAAGTTAGCCATTCCCGGCATACCAATACCTGCCATCACAAAAATCAAGGTCATGGTTGCCATTTTAGGAGCACTTGCCCACATACCACCCATCTGGCCAAGTTCACGACTATGAATGCGATGCTGGATCATGCCAGCCATACTAAACAAGGCTGCGCTGCTTATTCCATGGGCCACAATGGTTAATATGGCACCTTGTAATGCCACTTCATTCCAGCTGAACAATGCTAACAACACAAAGCCCATATGGCTGATACTGGAATAGGCTATCAGTCGTTTCAAGTCAGTCTGGCTGTAAGCCATTAAGGCTCCATAAATAATGCTGACAACACCCAAGGTGACCGCTACAGGTGCAAATTCCATGGTGGCGTTAGGAAATAGCGGCAATACAATTCGAATTAAGCCGTAGGCACCGGTCTTGAGTAATATTCCCGCTAACAAAACACTTCCGGCCGTGGGTGCTTGTGTATGAGCATCAGGTAGCCAACTATGAAATGGCACCATGGGCAATTTAACGGCAAAAGCAATAAAAAAGCCTAACATCAACCAAAACTGCATATTGTCGGGTATGACTAATTGTTGCAATTCCTCGAGGTTAAAACTTAATTCTCCTGTTTGGCTTTGATGGTGCAGCGCCAAAGCAATAATGGCGACTAACATCAACAAACTACTTACTTGTGTGAATATAAAAAATTTGAGCGCGGCGTATCGACGATCCTCATGACCCCAAATAAGAATTAACGCGGTCATGGGCAATAACATGACTTCCCAAAATAGGAAAAACAAGAACAGATCAGCTGCTAAAAATACTCCGATAATACCAGCCACACTAAACATTAAGTTAAAATGGAAAAAACCTCGATGTTGTTCAATATCGTTCCAGGAAACCATCACAGCTAACATTGCCAAAGCAATAGTCAAGGTCACGAGCAACAAAGCAAGACCGTCATACAACAAAGCAAAATGAATGTTAAAGCGTGCAAACCACTCGTAACTAAGGCTGTTAGTGCCATTGCTGGCAAGGTAGACACCAAATATTAACAAACTGAATAAGCCAAACAAAGTGACCCAGTTACCTGAACCGCTAAATCTTTTTTCACTGCTCCAGGCGCATGCACCTATCATCAAAGGAAGCCAAATTAGAAAACTTAATGCCACCATACTAACCCTCCTAACATCAGGGCACATCCTGCGAGGGTGCCAAACAGATACCAGCGCAACTTACCGTTTTGACTGATAACTAATATTTCATTTAGACTAAAATTAAACCAACCTACGAAGTGATAAAAGTGGTCAATGACATCGCCTTTGTTAATACGTGCAAACAGTTGCAAGGGTTGGGTAAAAAGTCGTTCATAAAGCCAGTCAAAACCTAAACCATCTCGACAGAACTGACTGATAACCCCATTACTGGTCCGTATTGAACTACGTGGAAAATATAATACCCAAGCTAATATAAAACCTGCTAATGCCACCGCTACTGGCATCCACTCTATCCATAATGGTAAATGAGGATGATGAGCGGGGCCAAATACCTGAGCAAAATCTAAACTAATCAATCCGCCTATTACGGCTAATGCCACCAAGGGCAGTAAAGGGACCACAAACTGGCTGGATGGTCTGTAATCTGCTTCCTTTAGACCATGGTTGGCTGGACCAAAACAGACAATAAAGAGTAATCGAAAACTATATAGACTGGTTAAAAATGCACCAATGACACCCATCCACCAGAGAGTTGGCCCTGCAGTGTGGGCTTCATAAGTGGCTGCTAATATGGCCTCCTTACTAAAAAATCCTGAGCTGCCAGGGAAGGCAACCAAGGCTAACAATCCGATTAATAAAAATGTCGAAGTCAGAGGTAAAACTCGAAATAACCCCCCCATTTTATATATATCTTGCTGGTGGTGCATTTTTAAAATAATACTACCGGCGGTTAAAAATAACAGAGCCTTAAAAAATGCATGGGTCATGAGATGAAAAATAGCGGCATCAAAGGCCAATGCTCCTAAGCCCAAAAACATGTAGCCAATTTGACTCATAGTGGAGTAGGCCAATATACGTTTGATATCCGATTGGGCAAGTGCGGCTATACCGGCCAATACCAGAGTCAACGCACCAATCCAAGCAACCAAATTTAGTACGCCATCAACTTGAAGAAACAGAGGGTGCATTCTGGCAATAAGGTACACACCGGCTGTCACCATGGTGGCCGCATGGATCAGTGCACTTACCGGTGTAGGGCCAGCCATAGCATCAGGTAACCAAGTTTGTAGAGGTAATTGTGCCGACTTACCCACCGCGCCACCTACTAATAATATACACGCTAACCAAAGATTAGACTGAGACACCTGCACAGTTGATCCGACGATAGTATTAATATGTAAGCTACCAAATTCACTGAATAAAATTAACAAACCGATCATCATTGCGGTATCACCGACCCGAGTCACAACAAAAGCTTTTTTGGCGGCGAGCACATTATCGGCTTTATGTTGCCAGAAGCCGATAAGCAAGAAGCTGCATAAACCAACCCCTTCCCAGCCTAAGTATAACAATACTAAATTATCGCCTAAAACCAGCATCAACATGGCAAACACAAACAGGTTCATATATACAAAAAATCGTTGTACATCTTTATCAGTGAACATGTAAGCCGCGCCATACCAGTGGATCATCCAACCCACACCTGTTATCACACCCATCATTACAAGAGATAACTGGTCCAGGTGTAAACCGAAGTTTAGGGGGGCGTCGGCGATAGGTAACCAATTAAATAACACTTGTTGAAATGAATGACTTCCCATGTCTGTAAATTCAATCCCAATAAATAGCGTTAATATGGCAGCTAAACCCATTGACCCCACTCCTAATACCGCCACTAACATGGCTGAAAGTCGTCCTGCTAGTAGCAACAATATTAGGGATGAGGCAAGGGGCAATAAGGGAACAAGAAAAAGCAAATCTTGCATATTCATCCCTTCATCTCGTTAAGTTTATCAATATCCAAATCACTGATATGTTGGCGCAAACGAATAAGTAAAGCTAAGCCAAGACCAACTTCGGCAGCGGCAATGCTCAGGATCAGGATATAAATAACTTGTCCATCAGCTTGCTGCCATAAACTTCCGGCTAAAATAAATGCTAAAGCACCAGCATTGAGCATGATTTCCATCGACATCAGCATAAATAAGGTGTTTTTTCGACTTAACAAACCCACTAGCCCGATAGCCCAAAGTAGGGCAACCAACACAAAACCATGTTCAATAGGAACCGTCATAATTGGTTTCCTTGCTGTTTACCAGTTTTTTTTGGGAGCTCTTTAGCCAGATGATAACCACCGACCAAACCTGCCAAAAGTAAGAACGACGCTATTTCAACTGCTAGCAAGTAGGGGCCAAACAGTAAAGAACCCACCGCTCTGGCATCCACTAATTCTATTTGTGCCGTGGATAGTGAATTTGTCGACCAGTTTTGATGAGATAATATTACGAAGACAATTTCAGCGAGTAGCACCATGACTAGTAGGGTAGGGCCAACCCAACTTTGCCAAGTTAACCATTGACCCTCTCGATCAATATCTGTTTGATTGATGTTAAAAATCATTACCGCAAATACGAACAGCACCATAATTGCACCGGCATAAACAATAATTTGGAGAGCTGCAGCAAAAGGTGCACCTAGGAGGTAAAAACACATTGCCAAGGCTAATAAACTAACAACTAAATACAGCAGCGCATGCACAGCGTTTTTATTGGTCACCACTAATAGACTAGCGAGCACAGCTATACTGCCACTCACATAGAATAATATTTGGCCACTCACGGCATTAAACTCCTTACGTCAATTGGAGATTTTTCTTGATCGGCTTGTCCTTTATCTTTGCCTTTAACACTGATGCCAGCTTTGTGATAAAAATTATAGTCAGGATATTTGCCTGAGCCGTCTATAAGTAAATGCTCTTTCTCATAAACCATATTTTGTCTATTGTATTCGGCCATCTCCACATCGGGTGTAAGTTGAATGGCATAAGTAGGGCAGGCTTCTTCACACAAACCACACATAATACAGCGCGAAAAGTTGATTCTAAAAAAATCAGCTCTCCAACGACCATGCTCGTCCTCGGTTTTTTGCAAGGCAATACAATCTACTGGGCATGCTACGGCACATAAGTTACATGCAACGCAACGTTCCTCACCATCTGGATCGCGGGTTAATACTATTCTGCCTCGGTAACGAGGGGCCAAATATGGCCTTTCTTCTGGGTATTGAACCGTGTCTTTTGTGTCAAATAAATGTTTGAAAACTGTCCACATAGTTCTAATTTGAGTATGCATAATTAAAAATCCCCCCATAGTTTAACAACAGCGGTGCCCACCAAATTGAGTAGCGCCAGTGGTAACATCCATTTCCAACCAAACTCTAGTAGTTGATCAAAGCGGGGCCGAGGCAATGCCGCTCTTAAAAGAATAAAGAAACAAATCAAGCTCATGGTTTTCAACACAAACCACACAAAAGGTGGTAACCAAGGGCCTAACCAGCCACCTAAAAATAGAGTCGTGATCATCATCGATATCAACATCATGCCGAGATATTCTCCAAGAAAAAATAAAGCAAATTTAATCCCAGAGTATTCGGTGTGAAATCCAGCAGTCAACTCAGTTTCTGCTTCGGGCAGGTCAAAAGGTAATCTGTGGCTTTCAGCTACCCCTGCAATAATAAATACAACAAATCCGATAAATTGTGGGATCACAAACCAGATATCTTGCTGTGCCAACACAATATCGCTTAATCTAAAGCTTCCACTTAAAATGACTACTCCAAGTAGAGATACACCCATAAACACTTCATAACTAATAGTCTGTGCGGCAGCTCGCATGCCACCTAAAGCTGCATATTTGTTGTTGGATGCCCATCCAGCCAGCACGACTGAATAAACCGCCATCGAAGTCATAGCCAGAAAAAACAATAATCCAATATTACTGTCTGAGACCATCAAACCTGGTGCCATTGGGACTACGGCAAAACTCATTAATATCGCCATTGCGCCGATAAGTGGCGCTAATACAAATACCGGCCTGTCAGCAAAAGGGGGGATCCAATCGTGTTTAAACAGAATTTTAATTAAGTCAGCCAGAGATTGTAAAATACCAAAGTAGCCGACCCGGTTAGGTCCACAGCGTTGTTGAAAAAAACCTAACAAACGACGTTCGAACCACACTAACATCGCGGCAGTAGGAACTAATATGGCCACCATAAGACCAATCATTATCATTAGTTCTAATTCCGGCATCAAATCACTCCCTCAATAAAATGGATGGGGATTGTTTGATCTCGCGCCAGTAGCCGTTTTTGTTGTTGTTGTTTTACTAGTTGTTGTTGTACTTGTTGCTGTGATATCTGAACATTGTATTCTGTGTTTTGTTTGGTAGTGGCAGCAGTGAGCTGTTCACAATTGTGTAATTCGAATAGTTGATCCGCGGGAACATAGACCAATAAACTGTTGGCAGGTACTTGGCTACTAGTGACCAATTGTAAGGGGATCTGGTTGTTATCGCAGTAAATCAACTGACCCGCGGTAAATCCTAATTTTGCGGCATCCACTGGTCTTGCAACAATTTGCGCCTGAACTTTTAATCGTGCAATAGGTAGAGCATGTAAACTTAAATTATCGCTGCCAAATACTTTTTGTAGCGGCAATATTTGCCATTGGGCTTTGGCACTTTTTGACCATGCAACTTGCCATTTAAACCATTGATCAGTTTGTTTGGTGGCAACGCAACGCACTCCTTCTTGCTGAACAAGCTCATCTAAACGGTATTCATCTCGAAACTTATGGTTGGATTGATTAGAGTTCCATCCAGGTGACCAGCTGTAAGCCAATGGAAATTCGTCTTTTTGACCCACTTGTGTGCCTTCCATACTTTGTTTGTAAGGGGCACCTATTTCGCCAAAGGGTTTAGGTTCGTGCATTGTTTGATTGGCAAGCATAGCAGTTCGGCCACTTACTCTTGGAGTTTGTAAAGCAAGTTGAGTCTGATGATGCTGATTAAAGTGATCAAAAAGTTGAGGATAGTCCTGACTGAGTCGATCTCGAAGCTGACCCAAATTATCAACTTCGCCAAGTTTATGATGCTGCAGTTTGGCGATATTCACCAGCCATTGCCAACCTGGTAAACATTGACCTGATGGTTTTGTTGCTGGCAAATGAGATTGGATTAACCCCTGATAATTAAGCTCAGAGCCACTACATTCACTAAAACTTGATACTGGAAGGTTGACTTCATCAGCACCGGCAGTACCGAGTTGACCTAAACGAACGACATTATCTGAATACTGGCACCACTCACTTAACCTTTTAGTAAAAGCTGGCGAGCAATGATCTAGCACCAGTAAATTAGATTTATTAACAATCCTATTTTCTGCTTGTAAGCTGTCTATACTCAAATATCTGCCCTGAGTTAATAAGCCCAGGCCTAGTGTATTTGCATCGGGTGGGACGATACATAACATGGCATCATCCTGAGTATTTTTGTCTTTGATATTGACTGATTTTAAAGCTTTGCGAATGTTAGTAGCAGCAGCTAACAAGGCTGCGTTGTTGGCTGACCAGCCAGTGATTATTAATGGTCGTTTGGCTGTTTTTAAAATCTTAAGCAACTCAAGTGTCTGCAGGGCTACTTTACTGACTTTAGGTTTGGGCGATTTATCATTGAGTAAATTGGCTAACAAAAATCCTTGCTCGGCCGCTTTTTTATGGTCACAGACCAAACTAATAGTGGCTTGTTTAGTTAAATCACTTTCACCATAACCCAAAATAGCCAGAGGTACAGGATAATGAGGTTGTATTGCTCTGACTGCGGCATCTTGCCAGCCTGGTACCCTAAGTTTCTCGGCTTGTTCACGAGCATTATTTAGTAATGCTTGTCGAATAGATAATGCTATACGTGGTGCACTATTGTTGACGTCTTCAGCTAGAATGAGTATCGCATCAGCTTGCTCCATTTGTGCTAAGCTAGGCGCTTCCCATTGACTCAAAATTGACATATGTGTAGCCAGTAACTTTTCCTGTTGGGCACTGAGTCCGGGATTAAAGTTTTCACTTCCAACAAGTTGTTGCAGAGCAAAATTGTCTTCTAAGCTAGCTTGACTGCTACCAATTCCAATCCATTTTCCTTTACTTTTTAACCTATTATTGACAGTGGTATCTGACCACTTATTTATTTGTCCATCTACGGTAATTGTTTGGCGGCGAGCCTCACTATCGACATAAGAAAAACCATAACGGCCACGATCGCATAAAAAATATCCATTTAGATGGTCATTAAAACGGTTAGTAACACGTCTCACTGACCCATAACGTTCCGACAGACTAGTGTTACAACCTACGGAGCAGTGCTGGCATACGGACGGTGCTGTTTGTAAATCCCACTTGCGGCTGTAGTGCTCGCCAAATGGTTTGTCAGTAAACACCCCGGTTGGACAGACCTCCACTAAATTACCGGCAAATTCGTTTTCCAGTGTGCCATCACACTGGCGGCCAAAATAGACTTTATTGCTGATTGCTTGAGCAGCTAAATCTGTCCCCCCTGCATAATCTTTGTAGAATCTTTCACAGCGATAACAGGTAATACAGCGATTCATTTCATGCTTGATCAAAGGGCCAAGGTTCTGATTGATAAAGGTAGTTTTTTTGCCTTTGTATTGACGTTCATTATGACCTGACATTACTGTCATATCCTGCAAATGACACTCTCCACCCTCAGTGCAAACTGGACAGTCATGAGGATGATGTGTCATGAGTGCAGATATTATCTGTTGACGGAACTCTTTTTCTGCAGGCTGCTGCATGCTGACACGCATACCATCAGATACCGGTGTCATACAGGCTACAATCATCCGTCCACGAGTATCATTTTCGTCTTGATATTGGGTCATCGCACATTGTCGACAGGCGCCAACAGAACCCATTGCTGGGTGCCAACAAAAATAAGGTAAATCCAATTTTAGGGATAAGCTAGCTTGCAATAAATTTTGCCCATCCGTGACGGTATATTGTTGGTCATCAATAAAAATTTTGGCCATAATTTAATGCCCGTGAGGACACCCCTTGTGATCAATGTGCTGCTGGAAATCATCGGCGAAGTATTTCATACCACTGCGCAATGGCTCGACTGCCCCTGGTGCGAGTGCACAGAAGGT
>CAZMDX010000518.1:0-1668 GCA_964564805.1 uncultured Pseudoalteromonas sp.
CACTGATAGTCCACACTGATAGTCCAAAATGACAGTTCGCACTCAAGGGCCACAATAAAGGTTCGTATGTGATGATTAGCAGCACAATAAACTGCCAAATTTATTGGCAAGTGTCGTAAATTTCACTCGAGACCTTATCGATTTAACGCACAGCGCTTTCAAACCGAGTACGGGTAATGGGCTGTGTTATTAAGGCCAGTTTTGCTTATTTACGGCGGTCTAAGGCAGGCTTGCTAATGATCCATTCGTTTTTCCATTCTTCTATTCTTTATTCTTCTATTCATAGATAGACAGATAGAAAGATAGATAAATAAATAAAATTGATTGCTACTAGACTCAAAAACATTTTTTGCTTAGATGTGAAAGCTCTGGCTATCATCTTTTGCTCTAACTTATCGACGTTAAATTTATAGACGAGAAAACGTAACACTTATCGATACCTTGATGTCATCGCAACACTTTCACAATAATAATAAGATGAATACTGACTTTTATATGCATTACTAAGTTTCTTTACTTGTTATGCATAACGCTTAGCTAAGAATTAATTATCACCTGCGCTAAAAATATAGAACAATTAATCCTTTTTATTTAAAGCTGTTAAAGCTGTTAAAGCCGTTAATTTTACCCTAGGTTAACGAACTTCATTCCACTGCTTTTTCTGATGCTGCGCATTGGGGTGGTTGTTTGCTTGTGCTTTTTTGTTCCATTGCAAGGCTAATTCAGCAGAACGAGTGACGCCTAAGCCTTCATGATATATATGCGCTAGCATATACTGTGCATGACTATGGCCAAGTTCTGCCGCTTTATCGTACCAATAAAACGCTTTATTGGCTTGAACCGGTTGGCCTAAACCTAGTAAATAAATCTCTCCCATTAATGACATCGATTTAGGATTACCATTAATAATTGATTTACCACACCAAAAATAGGCTTTGTCATAATTTATTGCAGATCCATAGCCACCATACATATATTGATAACAATATGATTGCGTCATTTTTTTTTGCAGTGTTTCATCAAAAGCAGGCGACTCACCTGTTGTGCTTTCACATGCTGTAAGCAACCAGCCAATGATAATTATTACCGATATTTTAAAAATACTCATTAATCCAGTTACCTACAAAGTTGTGTACATTGCAAAAATAATTCTTCTAATGACAGCTGTTTACCATTCCTCACTAAATTTTGCTTATTAAATTCACCGTCCTCAGGCTGGCGTAATACGCGTGGCGTAATTAATAAAATAAGTTCACTGCGCTGCGCTTTATCTGCTTTTGACGTAAATAAGTTTCCCAATATAGGAAGGTCGCCTAACCAAGGAACTTTGCTTTCATCGTCACTTTCTGTTTCTCTAATCAGTCCACCTACGGCAATAGTGTGGTTATCTTTCACAATAATAGTGCCTTCAATCCTAGCGGTGTTTAACGTGTCTATAGATACTCTTCTTACTTCACCTGTAGAGCTAATTAGGTCAAGTTCACCCCCACCTTTGCGTAAACTTGAATTTTCTTGCTCTATATTTAAGGTTATGTTGCCGTCACTCATGTTAATAAAAGGGGTGATCAGCAATGTATTGCCTACTTCTTCAACTTCAGTTTCAGGAATAATGACACTGCTACTCACGGTGGCAACTCCATTAATGACTCGTTCCTGCGTTTGTGTGGT